>DATIAB010000177.1:0-5374 GCA_035458265.1 Ornithinibacter sp.
CCTGACCCTGGAGAGCCTGGACCTGTCGTCGCTGGCGTCGGTCGCCGCGCTCGGGGAGAAGCTGCGGGCGCAGGGCTCGCCGATCCACGTGCTCATCAACAACGCCGGCGTGATGACGCCGCCGGAGCGGCAGAGCACCCAGGACGGGTTCGAACTGCAGTTCGGGACGAACCACCTGGGGCACTTCGCCCTCACCGGTGCGTTGCTGCCGCTGCTCCGGGCGGGGCAGGCCCGGGTGACGTCGCAGGCGAGCATCGCCGCGCGCAGCGGGGGGATCAACTGGGAGGACCTGAACTTCGATCGCTCGTACGACGGGATGAAGGCCTACCGCCAGTCCAAGATCGCCGTGGGGTTGTTCGCCCTCGAGCTGAGCCGGCGCAGCGCCGCCGCGGGCTGGGGGATCACGAGCAACCTCTCCCACCCGGGTGTGGCCCCGACGAGCCTGCTGGCAGCACGCCCGGAGGTGGGTCGCGCCGAGCAGACCCGTGGACGGGCGATCATCCAGTGGTTGTCCGAGCACGGCATCCTCACCGGGACGGTGGAGACTGCCGGGATGCCGGCCCTCATGGCGGCGACGTCGCCCGAGGCGCGCGACGGCGGGTTCTACGGGCCGAAGGGGCCCGGTGGTGTGGGTGGCCCTCCCGGCGAGACGTCGCTGTGGAAGCCGCTGCGCTCCGACGAGGGGGCGCGACTGTGGAAGGCCTCGGAGGAACTGACCGGCGCCACCCTTGCGCCCTGACGTGGAGCGGCGCAGCCCTCCCGAGGTGCTGAGCTGGTGTCATGGCCGCATCGCGAGTTCCCAAGGACGAGCTGGCTGCCCTTCTGGGCGGGAAGACCACTGACCAGCCCACCTGCGGCCGGCTCGACGTGACTCTGGACGACCTCCGCGTCGACGTCGCCGGCGTCGGCCTCCCTCAGCGCATCGACGCTGATGAACTGACGTTGACGCACACGACGCGTCGAACCGGTCGGCCCTTCACCCTGGTGATCACGAAGACGGCCGCGCTGTTCGAGCGTGAAGCCCGTGACCGGCTCGCCGCCGAGCGGGACCTTTCCGAGATCGCCGACGCGGGCGGGGGCATCGAGCGCCGACGCTAGGTCGTGCGCCGAAGCCGCTCGATGAGATCGCCGAGCCCGATCACCGTCACCCCGCCTGCGGTCTGGTACGGGGCCGACCCTGTGCTCGGGTGGACGAGGTACCGCTGCGTGACTCCGAGGTCATCGCAGGCCCGGTGGAAGCCTGCTGACAGGGTCGGGGCGCTCGACCGCTTGACCTCGATGGCCGCACGCGGCGCACCGCCCTGCACGAGCACCAGGTCGGCCTCATCGCCCCGGGCCGTGCGGTAGTGGAACGGCTGGGCGTCCGTGGCAGCGCCGATCAGCGACTCGACCGCGAAGGACTCGTAGCTGGCACCGACGACCGGATGGCCGAGGAGCGCATGGAGGTCGGGGATGTCGAGGAGGGCATGCACGAGGCCGCTGTCCCGGACGTGGATCTTCGGCGACCTGGTGACGCGTTTGCCGATGTTGACGTGCCACGGGTCGAGGCGGCGCACCAGCCCGAGGTCGACGAGGAGGTCGACGTACCGAGTCACCGTTGGACCCGACACGGCCAGGTTCTCCGCCAGGCGGGACGCGTTGAAGAGCCCACCGGTTGAGTGGGCAAGCATCGTCCAGAGACGACGAAGGGTCTCTGCGGGGATGCGGGGAGCGAACATGGGCACGTCGCGCTCGAGGTAGGAGCGAAGCAGGTCGACTCGCCACTGCAGCGCAGTCGCGTCGTCGCTGGCCAGCAGGCTCTCGGGGAAGCCCCCGCGAACCCACAGCTGATCCTCCGAGACACCGACGGAAGCAGCCTCATCGACGTTCACCCCGCCCAGCTCGCAGTGCGAGATGCGACCGGCCAGGCTTTCGGACGACATCTGGATGAGGTCGAGCGATGCGGAGCCGAGCAGGAGGAACTGCCCGGTGCGAAGTCCTGATCGTCGGTTGTCGTCAATGACCCCGCGCAGGACGCCGAAGAGGTCCGGCACGCGGTGGACCTCATCGATGACCACCAGTCGCGGAGCCTGAGCTCGAAGGTACGCGTCGGCGTCATCCAGACGACGCAGGTCGGCGGGTCGCTCGAGGTCCAGATATTCGGACCCTGCAGGCCATCGGTCAGCGAGATCCCGCGCCAAGGTGGTCTTGCCGACCTGACGAGGGCCGAGCAGGGCAACGGCCGCGGCCGAACCGAGCCGAGTGCGGACCGTCAACTCCGCAGCACGAGAGATCACGCGTGCAAATCTAACATCTCCTGTTAGATTTGCAGCAGCATTCGGACCGACCAACCGCCGCCTGGCCGGTGCCTGACGCTGCGGCCCGGCGACCAGCCGTCACAACCGCTCGAGCACCCAGGGCCACTCGATCCTCTCCTGCTCGAGCCGCACTGCCGGACCATGGGCACCCTCGACCAGGTCTTCGTAGACGGCTCGTTCGGCACCCGTGAGCAGCGTGAGATCGGCCCGGGTCGCCCTGGGCTCGACCACCCACCGCGAACGATGGCGCAGCAGCGTCTCGCGGTCCATGAGCACCGAGGTCACCTGCGGCACCTGTGAGCGCACGAGGTTGAGGATGGCGAAGCCGTGGGTGTCGAGGTCACCCCAGTAGCGCACCCGAGGGGCGGCACCCAGCCACGCGACTCGACCGAGCCGGCCGGCGTCGAAGCCCTGGCCCCAGATGACAGCTCCGCCCGCAGGAACCGGCACGGCGAGGTAGGTCGCAAGGTTCTCGACGATGAGCACGTGCGACGGCGCCATCCGCAACGCCTCGGCCTCGGCCACCCGCAGCCCCACCTCACTGATGCCGCTGGGCAGCACGCCCAGCCCCTCGTCGATGCGCAGCCGCAGCAGCGGGGGCGCCTCCGAGAAGCCGTAGCGTCGGGCGAACCGGCGCGATGCCGGGTAGCGCTCGTCGAACTCCACCACCGCATCGAGCCACTCCCCCAGCACCCGCGTGTGGCCCTCGATGAACTTCGTGTCCACCCCGGCTGCGGTCACCTCGCGCAGGTACCGACCCTGCCCCGAGACCTCGACCAGCCAGTCGTCGGCTGCGAGCAGCCGTTCCCAGTCGTCGGCCACCGCCAGTGCCCGCCGGGGGAAGCGCTCCACCCAGTCGAGCAACGCCGGGTGCGTGCGCCTGGTGCGTGCCAGCACCACGTCGAGCACCCGCACCTGCTCCGCCACCCCGAGAAGCCGCCACCACTGGTCGTATGCCGTGATGCTCACCCGGTCGGGCAGGGTCACCGCCCCGATGACGCGACCACCGATGGACCGTTCGGTCAGCGTGTAGCAGGTGCCGTCGCGGCTTCCTGCGACGAGCGCATCGCGCCATGACCTCACCTGCGCGAGCTGCGCCGACACCTCGCGCGGCGTCGGGCCACGCACCGGCAGGTCGAGGGCGGGAGGTGCCGAACCGGTCGCATATGCGGACAGCAGCTCACCGGCATCCCAGCGCTTCTGTGCGCGGGCGCGGATGTCAGCGGGTGTCGTCCACCCGGTCACTGCGCGCGACCCACCCGGGCGTGCTCGTCGCGCTCGGCGTGGTACTCCTCGATCGTCAGGGTCTGCAGCCGTGAGCGTTGCCCGGTGCGGTTCTCGACGAACCCGACGGCGCTGACGTAGGGCTCGATGACGTGAACCTTCTGCAGCGGCGTGACGACGAGCAGCTGGAGGCCGAGCTTGCCGAACAGGTCGAGGGCATAGCGGGTCGAGGCGTCGGACCCGCGCCCGAACGCCTCGTCGATCACGGCGAATCGGAAGTCCTTGGACTTGGGCACGCCCCACTCCAGCCCGAACTGGTACGCCAGCGACGCAGCCAGGATCGTGTAGGCGAGCTTCTCCTTCTGCCCACCGGACTTTCCGTCGGAGTCGGTGTAGTGCTCGCGCTCGACCCCGCTGTCGGCCTCTCGTTCGGATGCCGCGAAGACGAACCAGCTGCGCACGTCGGTGACGAGCTCTGTCCAGCGCTTGTCGACCTCGGTGAGACCCTCGCGACCGCGGAACCGCTCGATGATGGCCTTGACGCGACGAAAGCGCTCCTCGGAGTACTGGTCGTCGGTGCTCAGGGCGTCGTCGGTGCACGCCCGCAGGTCGTCGCGGAAAGCCCGCACCTCCTGGTTGGTCGTCGGTTCCGTGAGCAAGCGGATGCGGGTGCCGTGGCTGTAGTCGATGGCGGAGAGCGACTCGTTGATGGTGTCGATGCGCGAGCGGATCGTCTGGGCAGACTGGTCGAGCCATGCCTGGAAGCCGGCGATGTCGTTGATCGTGTTGGTGTTGAGCTGCCGCTTGAACTCCGCCTCGAACCGGGGCAGGTCATCACCGGTGATCCGGTCACGCAGGGCGCGGTACTCCGCACCCGCGAGCACGTCGGCCCCGAGCTCGGTGGTGTCGCTCGGCCAGGCCTGACGGAACGCGGCGATGCGCTTGGCGGCACGTTCGCGTGCGACGCCCTGCTTGTCCTGGTTGGCCTGGATGTCCGCCGACAGGTCTCGCTGGAGGTCACGTTCGGCGCTCACGCAGTCGTCCAGGGTCGCCGGCTGCGAGTGCCGGCTCTCGAGCAGTCCGTATGCCGTCCGCAGCTCGGCGAGCCGCTCGGTCGCCACCTCCGACAGCCGACCCCGGGTGCGGGCTTCGTCCGTGACGGTGTTCTCGACGTCACGCTCGACCCCGCCGACGGCCCGGGTCAGGTCGCCGACGACGGCGTGCTGGGCGGCGCGGGCCTGCTCGACCTCACCGAGACGCCGCTGGAGTGCCTCGAGCTCGGCGTTGCCGCGCTCGAGCAGGTCTCTCTCGGTGTGCAGCTCATCGATACGGCGCGCTGCCGAGTGCCAGTCGATGGTCGCCCACGACGTGATGGTGAGGACCTGTCGCAACGCGGCGGCCTCGGTGTCGCGTCGGTCGGCGTCTGCCTTGGCCGCCACGAGTGCGTCCCGAGCCGCGTTCAGCCTGGCCTGTACCGTCGCCCCACGCTCGACCAGCGCATCGACCTTGTCGGCGTTGGACCACCCGAGGACCCATCGGGTGCGGTCGTCGAGGGAGAACCGGTCATCCTTCTCGTGGCGCCGGTCGGTCTTGACCTGGCCCAGCCGGGTCACGGCCTTGCGGTGCTCGCGCAGCTCGTCGACGTCCCGGACGCGCACGTGGTCGGCGCGCGAGCGCAGCTCGTCGGCCAGCCATGCGGCATTCGGGCCGTCCTTGACGTCGAGCACGTGCGCCAGGGTGCGGTCGTCCAGGTCCGGAGTCGGCCGGCGGTTCACGACGTCGCCCACGCGGTAGTAGACGAACCGGGCACCGAGGTGGTGCTCGTCGACCCAGCGCGCCGCGGCGGCATACAG
>DATIAB010000178.1:0-11202 GCA_035458265.1 Ornithinibacter sp.
GCCGGAACTCCTCGCTCCGGCTGCCCAGCAGCTCGGCCAGGTGAGCGGCGCGCGAGCCCGGACCGCGGAGGGCGAGCACGCCGCGCAGCCCGGCGGCGTACATCCGCGAGTAGTGCTCGTGGTCCTCGAGCGGGTGAAGGACCCGCGCCGCGGGGTCGGTGAACCAGCGGTAGCCGATGCTGCGGGCCGGACCGGTGTACCGGGTGTTGTCGCCCACCAGTGCCGTGCTCAGCGGCGTCTGGCGCAGGGTCTCGCCGAGCTCGGTGACGATCTCGGCGCACGAGTCGGTCAGGCGGTCGAAGATGCGCAGCATGCCGGGCCCGACGTGGTCGCCCGCCGCCTCGCGGACCGGCGGGTGGTGGCCGGCCAGCCGGAAGAGGTGGTCGCGCTCGTCGAGGGACAGGTGCAGGCCTTGGGCGATCGAGGCGACCATCTGCTCCGAGGGCTGGGGTCCGCGCTCCCGCTCCAGCCGGGAGTAGAAGTCCGTCGACATGTGGCTGAGGGCCGCGACCTCCTCGCGCCGCAGGCCCGGCGTACGCCGTCGCGCACCCCGGGGCAGTCCGACGTCCTCGGGCTGCAGCGCTTCCCGACGGCGGCGCAGGAAGTCGGCGAGCCCGACGCGATCGATCATGCAGCCATCCTGACCGGTCGCCCCAGCCGTAGCCACGGATCGTCAGGCCGTGGTTGGGGCCGGCCGCGGCGGGCAGCCTGAATGCACACCGATCCCCACCCCACCCCGATCCCGAGGAGCCCCTGTGCCACGTAGGACGTACGACCTCTCCCTCCCCGACCTCGCCGGCCAGCGCGCCGTCGTGACCGGCGCCAGCGACGGGATGGGTCTCGGCATGGCCGCCGCGCTCGCCGGCGCCGGCGCCGAGGTGCTCATGCCGGTGCGCAACCGGACCAAGGGGGAAGCCGCGGCGGAGCGCGTCCGCGCCCAGGTGCCGGGCGCCCGGGTGGTGCTGCACGACCTCGACCTCTCGTCGCTGGCCTCCGTGGCCGCGCTGGGGGAGCGACTGGTAGCGGAGGGCGCGCCGGTCCACCTGCTGATCAACAACGCCGGCGTGATGACGCCACCCGAGCGACAGGTCACGGCCGACGGCTTCGAGCTGCAGCTGGGCACGAACCACCTCGGTCACTTCGCCCTCACGGGGCACCTGCTCCCGCTCCTGCGGGCTGGGCGGGGGCGCGTCACCTCGCAGGTCAGCATCGCCGCACGGCGTGGAGCGATCAACTGGGACGACCTCGGCTGGGAGAGGTCGTACGACGGCATGGCGGCCTACCGCCAGTCCAAGATCGCGTGCGGGCTGTTCGGGCTCGAGCTCGCCCGCCGGAGCGCCGCCGCTGGGTGGGGCGTGACGAGCAACCTCTCGCACCCCGGTGTCGCGCCGACCAGCCTGCTCGCGGCCCGGCCAGAGGTCGGCCGCGCGCGAGACACCACGAGCGTCAAGGTCATCCGTTGGCTGTCCGCGCGGGGCCTGCTCGCCGGCACGGTCGACACGGCGCGGCTGCCCGCACTCCTGGCGGCCACGACCGGCGAGGACGGCGGCTTCTACGGGCCGCAGTGGCCCGGCAACGCCGGCGGCCCACCGGGGCCGCAGTCGCTGTGGCCGCCGCTGCGACGGGACGCCGACGCGGCTCGGCTCTGGGAGGTCTCGGAGGAGCTGACCGGAGTCACCTTCAGGGTGAGCACTGGATGATGGCGGCGTGCTGCACCGCCACCCGATCCTCAGCCTGCTGACCCTGCTATACCTCGGTTTCGTCGGGCTGGTGACGTTGACCCCGGGGGAGGAGCAGCCTGACTACGCCGGCCTGGCCGGCCGCGTCCTCGCTCGCCTCGAGCGCTACCCCGACCTCGACCCGCTGACCAGCCGGCTCAGCGTCGAGCGCATCGAGTTCCTGGCCAACATCGGGCTCTTCGTCCCACTCGGGATGTTCCTGCTGCTCCTCGTCGGCTCGCGCCTGTGGCTGGTCGCGCTCGCCGCCGGCATCGTGCTCACCTCGATGATCGAAGGCATCCAGCAGGAGATCCCCGGCCGGGTCTCCGACCCCCGCGACGTCGCGGCCAACTCGATCGGCATGTTCGTCGGCATCGCCGTGGCGATGGTGCTGACCCTCCCGGGGACACTGCGCCGGAGGCGTCAGCAGGCGCAGCGCGCCTGAGCGGTCCAGCCCACATCCGGGCGTCGCGCGCTCAGATCTCCCGCCAATGGGGTATCGCGGGCGAATGTCTTGACTGTGATGCAGCTCACAACAAGGGTGATGGTTCCGGGATTCTCACCCTTCCACAAGAAGCAGAGGTCGACCGTGCGCTCTCTACCCACAGCGCTTGCACTCAGCGCCCTGACAGCCGGACTGCTAGTCGCCAGTCCACCCGCGAGCACGACTCCCAGCAGCGCCGAACGCGGCGGAGGGCTCGAGGTCTACGTCGTCGAAGGCACGGCCGCGCAGGTCAGTGACCTCGCCGACGTCGGCGTCGACACCACCCACATCGCGCAGGAACGCGCTGGCGCCGGCAAGGTACGGCTCGACGCCGTCATCACCGAGACCCAGGCCGCGCAGCTGCGCAAGGAAGGCCTCGAGGTCACTGTCAAGAAGGTCAACGGCCGCAAGGCCTCCGATGCGGCGCGACTGCAGAACCTCGCCGGTTACGACGCCTACCGCTCGTACAGCGAGCCCGGCGGCATCGCTGACGAGCTGCGCGAGACCGCAGCGGCCTACCCCGCGATCACCAAGCTCGTCACCCTCGGACAGACCGTCAACGGCCAGGACATCCTCGCGCTCAAGGTCACCAAGAACGCCAAGCAGCTCAAGGACGGCAAGCGGCCTTCGGTCCTGTACGGCGGCGCGCAGCACGCGCGCGAGTGGATCACCCCCGAGATGGTCCGCAGGCTGATGCACCACTACCTCGAGGGCTACGGCAGCGACGCCGAGCTGACGGGAATCGTCGACACCACCGAGCTGTGGTTCCTGCCGGTGTCCAACCCGGACGGCTACGACTTCACCTTCACCCCGGACAACCGCCTGTGGCGCAAGAACCTCCGCGACAACAACGGCGACGGCACCATCACTCCCGGCGACGGCGTGGACCCCAACCGGAACTTCGCCGTCAAGTGGGGCTGGGACAACGAGGGCTCCTCGCCCGAGCCGGCCAGCGAGACCTACCGCGGCACCGGCCCGAACTCCGAGCCGGAGACCCAGGCGCTCGACGCCCTGCTGGACCGCGTCGGGTTCGAGTTCTACATCAACTACCACTCTGCGGCCGAGCTCCTGCTCTACGGCATCGGCTGGCAGGTGGCCACTCCGTCACCCGACGACGTGATCTACGAGGCGATGGTCGGTGACGACGCCAACCCGGCAGTCGAGGGCTATGACCCGGACATCTCGGCGGAGCTCTACACGACCAACGGCGACACCGACACGCACGCCCAGGTCGTCCACGGCACCCTCGGCTTCACGCCGGAGATGACCACGTGCGAGACGGTCTCCGACTCCATCCCGGACGACGAGTGGTTGGCCGAGGACTGCCTCTCGGGCTTCAACTTCCCCGATGACGAGGAGCTGATCCAGGCCGAGTTCGAGAAGAACATCCCGTTCGCCCTGTCGGTGGCCAAGTCGGCCCAGGACCCGGACGACCCGATCTCGGTCGTCGAGGACGACGGCACGCCGCGAACGGCGGCCGACCTGGTCTCCGACCCGTTCTCGGTCTCGCACGGCACCAGCCAGCCGGTGGCGGTCACCGCGAAGAGGGCGCTGCGCGACCTACGCCTGAAGTACTCCGTCAACGGCGGTGCCACGACGTCGGTCAAGACCGCGATGTGGCAGGGGGGCGAGCGCTATGGCGACACCCACCATGACTTCTACGGCGAGTTCCGTGGGACAGTCACCGGCACCAAGGCCGGTGACTCGGTCAAGGTCTGGTTCACCGGGGTCAAGCCGGGCACGGGCAACGTCAGCTCCGAGCCCTTCACCTACACGGTGGCCGGCGACATCGGCGGCGATGTGCTGATCCTGGCTGCCGAGGATGTCACCGGCATCAGCCCCGCGCAGGGCGTGACCAGCGCGAAGTACGCCGACGACTACGCCGCGGCCCTCACGGCCGCCGGCTACACCTCTGACGTGTACGACGTGGACGTCAACGGTCGTACCGCGCCGCACCACCTGGGTGTGCTCTCCCACTACGACGCGATCGTCTGGGAGTCGGGCGACGACATCATCACTCGCGCCCCCGGACAGCCGGGTGGCACAGCGGCGAAGCTGGCCGCGGACCTCGAGCTCACGGTCCGTGACTACCTCAACGAGGGCGGCAAGGCGCTGATCACCGGTCAGTACAACCAGTTCGCCCAGGGCACCGGCCCGGCGTACTTCTACTCGCCGACGGCTCCGCCGGAGTGCACGGTGCGGGCCAACCCCTGTCTGCCCCTGGAGAACGACTTCCTGCAGTACTGGCTCGGCGCCTACAACTACGTCAGCGACGGCGGCACCGACGACACGGGCAACCCGTTCCCGATCGAAGGCGACTCCGGTGCGTTCGAGGGCTTCGGCGGCACGTTCAACGGTGGCGACGGCGCAGACAACCAGGGCCACACGGCCTCGCTGCTCACGACCTCGAGCTTCCTGCCCGAGGACGAGTTCCCGCAGTTCGCGAGCTCGGAGCCGATCGAGTGGGTCCGCCCCGGTGGCGCGCCGTTCGACCCGCACACCGGTGAGTGGTACATGTTCAGCCAGACGGCGGACCAGGGGTGGAAGCGGCTCAGTCGGACAGTCGACCTGAGCACCGCCACCTCGGGTGCCCTGAAGTTCCAGATGTCGCACGACACCGAGGCGGACTGGGACTACGTCGTCGTCGAGGCCCGCGAGGTGGGCACCGAGAACTGGACCACGTTGCCCGACGCCAACGGCCACACCGCGCAGGGAACCGGCGAGTCGTGCGCGGCCGGGTGGGACGCGATCCACCCGTTCGTGACCCACTACCAGGGCGCGGACTGCTCCCCGACCGGGACCAGCGGGTCGTGGCACGCCGCGACCGGCAGCAGTGGTGGCTGGCAGGAGTGGAACGTCGACCTGACGGCGTACGCCGGAAAGCAGGTCGAGGTCTCGATCTCCTACATCACCGACTGGGGCACCCAGGGCCTCGGCGTGTTCGTCGACGACACCCAGGTCATCGTGGACGGTGCGGTGAGCGCGGAGACGTCGTTCGAGGGTGACCTCGGCGGCTGGACCCCGTCCGCAGCGCCGGCCGGTTCCCGCGTCACCAACAACTGGGAGCGCAGCCAGACCGCCTTCCAGGAGGGCGCGGGCACCGTCACGGACGACACCGTCTTCACCGGCTTCGGTGTCGAGGGTCTGACCACGGCCGCGATGCGCAACGAGTTCGTCGCTGGAGCCATGGCCCACCTCCTGGAGTAGCTCCTGCAGGAGGAACGTGAGCACGACCGGCCCCCGGCGACATGCCGGGGGCCGGCTGCTTCGAGTGAAATGAGAAAAGGCCCCGTGGAGCCGGGGCCTTCTCAGTGTCCGAGGGGGGACTTGAACCCCCACGCCCTAATACGGGCACTAGCACCTCAAGCTAGCGCGTCTGCCAATTCCGCCACCCGGACGAGTGCTGGAGAAGAGTAGCAAGGCAGCTCGTCGCCGACGAATCGGGGCAGGTGCTTGCTCGTGGGGCAGGATGGGCGGCATGGAACAGGCGCCGCAGGACAGCTCTCGGGACCGCTCGGACGACCGCTCCTACGACCCCGCCGCGGAGGTCGTGCAGCTGTGCCAGGACCTCATCGGCATCGACACCTCCAACTACGGCACAGACGACGGACCGGGGGAGCGGAAGGCTGCCGAGCACGTCGCCGCGCTGCTCGACGAGGTCGGGATCGACGCCGAGATCATCGAGGGTCGCCCCGGACGGGCCAACGTGGTGGCGCGCTGGGGTGGCGGCGACGGCCGGGCCCCGCTGCTGCTCCACGGCCACCTCGACGTCGTACCCGCCGAGGCGTCGGACTGGCAGGTCGACCCGTTCGCCGGTGAGGTCAAGGACGGCCAGGTCTGGGGCCGTGGTGCGGTGGACATGAAGGACTTCGACGCGATGCTGCTCAGCGTCGTACGCGCCCGCGCGGCAGCCGACGCGGCCCCCGGCCGCGAGGTGGTGCTGTGCTTCACCGCCGACGAGGAGGCGGGCGGCCACCACGGCGCCGGGATCCTCGTCGACCAGCACGCCGACTGGTTCGCCGACTGCACCGAGGCCGTGGGTGAGGTGGGTGGCTTCTCCGCGACCGTGCGCGGACGCCGGGTCTACCTGATCGAGGCCGCCGAGAAGGGCATGGCGTGGATGCGCCTCACCGCGCGCGGCCGGGCCGGCCACGGCTCGATGATCAACGACGACAACGCCGTCACCCGGCTCGCCGGTGCGGTTGCCCGCATCGGCGCCCACCAGTGGCCTGTCCGGCTCACCCCGACCATGGAGGTCCTGCTCGCCACCGTGGGCGAGCTCGCCGGCACCGAGGCCACCCCCGACAACGCCGAGGCGCTGGTCGAGGAGTTCGGCGACGCCGCCCGCATGCTCGGCGCGGTCATCCGCAACACCGCCAACCCGACGATGCTGCGCGCCGGCTACAAGACCAACGTGATCCCCACCGACGCACAGGCCACCGTCGACGGACGCTTCCTGCCCGGCTACGAGGACGAGTTCTTCGCGACCCTGCGCGACCTCGCCGGGGAGGGGATCGAGCTCGACTTCGAGTCCCACCAGCAGCCGTGGGAGACGCCGTACGACGGCGACCTGGTCGACGCGATGACCCGCAGCCTGATGGCCGAGGACCCCGACGCGCTGGTCGCGCCCTACACGATGAGCGGCGGCACCGACGCGAAGCACTTCCGCAAGCTCGGCATGCGCTCCTACGGCTTCGCGCCGCTGCGCCTGCCCGCCGACCTCGACTTCACCGCGCTCTTCCACGGTGTCGACGAGCGGGTGCCGGTCGACGCGCTCGAGTTCGGTGCGCGGGTCTTCGACCGGTTCCTCGACCAGGTCTGACCCCTGCGGCTGGACCGCGGCGAGGGAATGCCTGGCGTTGTGGCAGAGTTGCCCCCACGAAGAGCTTGCGTGCTCTGGGGGCGGTGGAACTCCGCACCGGCGGTGACTGATCCGAAGGCTTCCTCGCTTCGCTCAGAAGTCCGCGACCCGACCACAGCCAGTGGCCGGTTGACCAGGTGGAACTCCTGGACCGACGGTCACAGTCCGGATGAGAAGTGCACGCTGACGGCTCGCACGCAATCCCGCGCGTTGCGCGGGGGAGTGCCCCGTCGACCGCCCCCCTGAGTCCCACCCGGACCGGAGGCGGAGATGACGACCAGCGAGGCAGAACGGCGCGCCATGCAGCGCGCGCTGCAGCTCGCCGCGACGCCGGGCGTCCCCCTCGGTCCCAACCCCCGCGTCGGCTGCGTGCTGCTGGCGCCGGACGGCACGACGGTCGCGGAGGGCTTCCACCGCGGGGCGGGTTCGCCGCACGCCGAGGTCGACGCGCTCGCGGCGGCCGGTGAGGCCGCCCGGGGCGCCACCGCCGTCGTCACGCTCGAGCCGTGCAACCACACCGGGCGCACCGGTCCGTGCAGCGAGGCCCTCCTCGCCGCGGGCGTACGACGCGTCGTCCACGCGCAGGCCGACCCCAACCCCGTCGCCCGCGGTGGGGCCGACCGGCTGCGCGAAGCGGGGGTCGAGGTCGTCGGCGGGCTGCTCGCAGACGAGGCCGCCGCGGTCAACCGGGTCTGGAGCTTCGCCATGGAGCACCGGCGCCCCTTCGTGACGTGGAAGTTCGCCACCACCCTCGACGGGCGCAGCGCCGCGGCCGACGGCACCAGCCGCTGGGTCTCCAGCCGGGCCGCGCGCCTCGACACCCACCGCCTCCGCGGCCTGTGCGACACGATGCTCGTCGGCACCAACACCGTCGAGGTGGACGACCCCGAGCTCACGGTCCGCGACGAGCTCGACCAGCCGCTCGCGGTGCAGCCGCTCCGCGCGGTGATGGGGCTGCGCGACCTGCCCGCCGACCGCCGGGTCCTCAACGACCGCGCCGAGACGGTGCGGCTGCGCACCCGTGAGCCGGGCGAGGCCCTGGAGCAGCTGTTCGCGCTGGACCGCCAGCACGTGTTCCTCGAGGGCGGTCCCATGCTCGCCCGAGCCTTCCTCGACGCCGGTCTCGTCGACGAGGTCGTCGCCTACGTCGCCCCGATGCTGCTCGGCGCCGGCACGAGTGCCGTCGCCGACCTCGGCATCACCACCATCGCCGACGCCCGGCACCTGCACGTCGACGACGTGCACGTGCTGCAGGGCCACGACGGCGAGGACACCAACGTCCGCCTCACCATGACTCCCCGCGCAACCCGAAGGAGCAGCTGAATGTTCACCGGCATCGTCGAGGAGCTCGGCACGATCGCCGAGGTCGTCGACCAGGGTGACGCCATCCGGCTCACCGTCCAGGCCGAGACCGTGCTCGAGGGCACCGGGCTCGGCGACTCCATCTCCGTCAACGGCTGCTGCCTCACCGTGTCCGAGCTCGGGGACGGACGGTGGACCGCCGACCTGATGCAGGAGACGCTCGACAAGACGTCGCTGCGCGGTGTCGTCCCCGGCGACCGGGTCAACCTGGAGCGTGCCGTCACCGTCGAGAAGCGCCTCGGCGGTCACATCGTCCAGGGTCACGTCGACGGCGTCGGCGAGGTGCTGTCGCGCACCCCCAGCGAGCACTGGGACGTCGTCGAGATCTCCCTGCCCGGCGACCTCGACCGCTACCTCGTCGACAAGGGCTCGATCACCGTCGACGGCGTCAGCCTCACGGTCGTCGAGGTCTACGAGAACAGCTTCACCGTCAGCCTCATCCCCGAGACCCTCGCGCGCACGACGCTCGGCAGCCGCCGCGTCGGCGACCTGGTCAACCTCGAGGCCGACGTCATCGCCAAGCACGTCGAGAAGCTGCTCGGCGGCTACATCCCCACCCCGACCCCCACCCCGACCCGCACCGCGGCTCACGACCCCCGGAACGACGAGGAAGAATGATGGACCTGCTCGAATGGCTGATCCACGGCACGATCCCGGTGCCCCGTGGCGAGCTCGGTGCCCGCGAGGTGATCGGCAACCTGTTCGGCCTCGCCAGCGCGATCCTCGGCATGAAGCGGCTCGTCTGGGCCTGGCCGATCGGCCTGGTCGGCAACGTCCTGCTCTTCACGGTCTTCGCCACCGGTGAGCTCTCCGGCCAGATCGACGAGCCGCTCTGGGGCCAGGCCGGCCGCCAGGTCTTCTTCGCCGCGATGTCGCTGTACGGCTGGTGGCGCTGGTCGCAGGTACGCCGCTCCGGCGGCGCGTCCGACGGCGGAGCGATCGCCCCGCGTTGGGCGACGGGTGCCGAGCGGGTGCAGCTGCTCGTGCTGGGCGTCGTCGGCTACGCGGCGGCGTACGTCCTGCTGACGCAGGTGCTCGGCTCGTGGGGTCCGGCCACCGAGGCGTGGATCCTCGCCGGCTCGATGCTCGCGACCTACGGCATGGCGCGCGGCTGGGTGGAGTTCTGGCTCATCTGGATCCTCGTCGACATCGTCGGCGTGACCACGCTGGTGCAGGCCGGCTACTACCCGACCGCCGGGATGTACCTCTTCTATGCCGTCTTCGTGGTGATCGGCTTCGTGGTCTGGCTGCGCGCCAGCCGCACCGTCGTGGACACCACCGACGCCGAACAGACCACCGAGGCGGTGTCCGCGTGAGCGCCGAGGACCGGGTGCGGCTCGACTCCGTCGAGCGGGCCGTCGCCGACATCGCCGCAGGCAAGGCGGTCGTGGTCGTCGACGACGAGGACCGCGAGAACGAGGGCGACATCATCTTCGCCGCCGCCAGGGCGACGCCGGAGCTGATGGCCTTCACCATCCGCCACTCCAGCGGTGTCATCTGCGTGCCGATGCCGGGCGACATGCTCGAGCGGCTCGAGATCCCGCTGATGACGCCGCACAACAAGGACAAGCTGCGCACGGCCTACACGATCTCGGTCGACGCGCGTGACGGCGTCACCACCGGCATCAGCGCCGCCGACCGGGCTCGCACCGTCAAGACCCTCGCCGACTCCGCGACCGAGCCGTTCGAGGTCACCCAGCCCGGTCACGTCTTCCCGCTGCGCTACGCCGACGGCGGGGTGCTGGTCCGTCCCGGGCACACCGAGGCCGCGGTGGACCTGGCCACGCTGGCCGGGCTCACCCCGGCGGGCGTGATCTCGGAGATCGTCAACGACGACGGCACCATGAAGCGCGGCCAGGACCTGCGCGACTTCGCCGACGAGCACGGCCTGCGGATGATCTCGATCGAGGACCTGATCCACTACCGTCGCCGGCACGAGAACCACGTGGAGCGGGTCGCCGAGACCCGGCTGCCCACCGCGCACGGCGACTTCACCGCCTACGGCTACCGGATCGCCCTCGACGACTCCGAGCACATCGCCCTGGTCCACGGGGACCTCGGCGACGGGCGCGACGTGCTCACGCGGGTGCACTCGGAGTGCCTGACCGGGGACGTGTTCGGCTCCCGCCGCTGCGACTGCGGACCTCAGCTCGAGGAGGCCCTGGAGCGGGTCGTCGAGGCCGGTCGCGGCGTCGTCGTCTACCTGCGCGGGCACGAGGGCCGGGGGATCGGGCTGGTCGCCAAGCTGCAGGCCTACGAGCTGCAGGACGGCGGCCGGGACACCGTCGACGCCAACCTCGAGCTCGGCCTCCCTGCGGACGCGCGTCACTACGCCGCCGCCACGCAGATCCTGCGCGACCTCGGCGTCAGCTCGGTGCGGCTGCTGACCAACAACCCGGCGAAGACCACCAACCTCACCGACTACGGCGTCGAGGTGAGCGAGCGGGTGCCGCTGACGCCGCACCCCAACGACCACAACCTGGCCTACCTGCTGACCAAGCGGGACCGGATGGGCCACGACCTGCCCCACCTGCACACGGTGGGGGCCGAGGAACAAGTAGGAGGAGAACCGGCGTGAGCGGAGAAGGATCGCCCACCGCGGCCCCGATCGACTGTCACGACCTGCGCGTCGCGGTCGTCGCGGCGAGCTGGCACGAGCAGGTGATGGACGGCCTGGTCGCCGGTGCCCAGCGGGCTCTCGAGGCCTACCGGGTCACCGACTCCACCGTGGTCCGGGTTCCGGGCTCCTTCGAGCTGCCGGTGGTGGCCGGTGCGCT
>DATIAB010000179.1:0-6793 GCA_035458265.1 Ornithinibacter sp.
GAGCAGGCAACGAGGCGCTACCAGTTCATCGTCGGCGGATCGGTCTCCGACGACGTCATGGCCGCCCTGCCCGAACTGCAGTCGGCGCCCTACCCGACCGGCGGCACGGTGCTCTTCGGGCCGGTGCGCGACGCGTCGGACGTCGCCACCCTGCTGGCCCGGTTCGCCGACCTCGGGTTGGTCGTCGTGGAGATGCGCCCCCTCCCCGACTGAGGCGCATCTCGGCGTCAGGCTGCCTTTGGGCCCCGGACGACGGGGAGCCCGGCCGCCACCCAGCCTGCGGTGCCACCGTCGACCGAGACCGCGTCATAGCCCAGTGCGGTGAGGAGGTCGGCCATCGAACGGCTGCGGTTGCCGCTCTGGCAGATGACGTGGACGGTCTGGTCCCTGGGCACCCCGCCGAGCGACACGGTGATGCGGCTCATCGGAGCAAGGACCGCGCCCGGGACGTGGCCGCTGACGTACTCGGTGGGCTCACGGACGTCGAGGACGAGGGCGCCGTCGGCGTGCCGGGCGCGCAGGGTGGTGATGTCAATGGTTCGGGTCATACGACGAGTATACCCCCTGGGGTATTGTCCACCCGACGAACAACTCTTGACTTATTCCAGAAACGAGGCAGACTCGGGGGGTGCCCACCACCACCGAGCTCGAGCGGCTGCTGCGCGAGCACGACCTGCGGGTGACCCGTCCCAGGGTCGCCGTGCTCGGGGCAGTGCACTCCTCGCCGCACGCCAGCACGGAGGCGGTCATCGACGCGGTCCGGGGGGACCTGGGCGTCGTGTCGCACCAGGCGGTCTACGACGTCCTGCGCGCGCTGACGGCAGCGGGACTGCTGCGCCGCATCCAGCCCACCGGGTCGGTCGCGCGCTACGAGGCGAGGGTCGGCGACAACCACCACCACGTCGTCTGCCGGTCGTGCGGGGCGATCGCCGACGTCGACTGCGCGGTGTCAGTGACACCGTGCCTCACGGCATCCGACGACCACGGCTTCGTCATCGACGAGGCCGAGGTCACGTACTGGGGCACCTGCTCCACCTGCGCCCGGAGCGCACCCGCCTGACCACCACCGATCCACCGTGCACATTCCGACACCGAGGAGATGGACCCCGTGACCGACCAGCACCAGGGCGTGACCGAGCAGGGCAGCGAGAGCGAGAACCCCGCGATCGACGCCCCTACCCCGAAGGGCCACCGGCCCCGCACGAACCAGGACTGGTGGCCCGACCAGCTCGACCTGTCGGTGCTGCACCACCACCACCCGGCATCCAACCCGCTGGACCCCGACTTCGACTACGCCGCGGCGGTGGCCACGCTCGACGTCGAGGCGGTCAAGCGCGACATCGTCGAGGTCATGACGACGTCGCAGGACTGGTGGCCCGCAGACTTCGGACACTACGGCGGCCTCTTCATCCGGATGAGCTGGCACGCGGCCGGCACCTACCGCATCGAGGACGGCCGCGGGGGCGCCGGCAGCGGCCAGCAGCGGTTTGCACCGCTCAACAGCTGGCCAGACAACGCCAACCTCGACAAGGCGCGGCGCCTGCTGTGGCCCGTGAAGCAGAAGTACGGCCAGAAGATCTCCTGGGCCGACCTGCTCGTCCTCGCCGGGAACGTCGCGCTCGAGGACATGGGCTTCCAGACCTTCGGCTTCGCCTTCGGTCGCGAGGACGTGTGGGAGCCCGAGGAGGTGTTCTGGGGGCCGGAGGACGCCTGGCTCGGCGACGAGCGCTACAGCGGCGAGCGTGACCTGGCCGAGAAGCTCGGCGCCGTGCAGATGGGCCTGATCTACGTCAACCCGGAGGGGCCCAACGGCGAGCCGGACCCGGTGAAGTCGGCCCGCGACATCCGCGAGACGTTCGCCCGGATGGCGATGGACGACGAGGAGACGGTCGCCCTCATCGCCGGTGGCCACACCTTCGGCAAGACCCACGGTGCGGGCGACCCCGACCTGGTGGGCACGGAGCCCGAGGGCTGCCCGGTGCACGCGATGGGCTTGGGCTGGAAGAGCCTGCACGGCTCGGGCAAGGGCCGCGACACCATCACCAGCGGCCTCGAGGTGACGTGGAGCCAGACGCCCACGCGCTGGAGCAACAAGTTCTTCGAGAACCTCTTCGGCTTCGAGTGGGAGCTGACGAAGAGCCCGGCCGGCGCACACCAGTGGCGGCCCAAGGACGGAGCGGGAGCCAACACGGTGCCCGACCCGGAGGACGGCTCACTCACGCGGACGCCGATGATGCTCACGACCGACCTCGCCCTGCGGTTCGACCCCGAGTACGAGAGGATCTCGCGCCGGTTCCTGGAGAACCCCGACCAGTTCGCCGACGCCTTCGCGCGGGCCTGGTACAAGCTGCTGCACCGCGACATGGGCCCCGTCGAGCGCTTCCTCGGACCGTGGGTCCCGGAGCCCCAGCTGTGGCAGGACCCCGTGCCGCCGGTCGACCACGAGCTGGTCTCCGAGGCCGACGTGGCCAGCCTGAAGGAGTCCGTGCTGGCCAGCGGCCTCACCGTGCAGCAGCTCGTGCGCACCGCGTGGGCGTCGGCGGCGACGTTCCGCGGCACCGACAAGCGCGGTGGCGCCAACGGCGCCCGCATCCGCCTGGAGCCCCAGCGCGGCTGGGAGTCCAACGACGCGGCCGAGCTCGACACCGTGCTGTCGGCCCTCGAGCGGGTCAAGGCCGACTTCGACGGCCGCGGCGGGGCGAAGGTCTCGCTGGCCGACCTCATCGTCCTGGCCGGCACGGCGGCGGTCGAGCAGGCCGCGCGGGACGCGGGTCACGAGGTGACGGTGCCCTTCCGCCCGGGGCGCACCGACGCGAGCCAGGAGCAGACCGACGCCAACTCCTTCCGCGTCCTGCAGCCGCGGGCCGACGGGTTCCGCAGCTACCTGCGCCCGGGTGAGAAGCTCTCGCCGGAGACCCTCCTGCTCGACCGGGCGAACCTGCTCACCCTGACCGCCCCCGAGCTGACGGTGCTCATCGGCGGCATGCGGGCGATCGGCGCCAACGTCGGGGACTCCGACCTCGGGGTGCTCACGGAGCGCCGTGGGCAGCTGACGAACGACTTCTTCCGCACCCTGCTCGCCCCGGGCCTGGAGTGGAAGCCGTCGGCGAATGACGAGAACGTCTACGACGGCACGGACCTTGCCACCGGTGAGCGGAAGTGGACCGCGACCGCCGTCGACCTCGTCTTCGGCGCCCACGCGCAGCTGCGGGCGCTGGCCGAGGTCTACGCGAGCGACGACGCGCAGACCAAGTTCGTCAACGACTTCGCCGCTGCGTGGGCGAAGGTCATGGAGCTCGGGCGATACGACCTTCGCTGACCCCCCTCCCCCGGCGACTGATTGCGACTCACCCACCCGGCAGGGCCCTCAGAAGGCTCTTGACGGTGGGTGAGTCGCAATCAGTCGGGGCGACGGCATCCGGATGCCGTGGCGCGCCTCGCGCTCCGACCTCGTGGCGCGCCTCGCGCTCCGACCTCAGGTGGTCGCGGGGCGCAGGACCGCAAGCGTGTCGTTGCCGGCGTTCCCGAGCACGAGCCGATCGCCGTCGAGCTCGAAGCGCGCGGTGGCCTCGAGAGCCTGGAGGAAGGCGGCCTCCTGCGCCATCGCGGCATCCGGCCCTGCCATCCGCGTCGAGGCGAGCGGGGAGAACGACAGCTCGCCGTCGGCGGGGGACTCGTACGTGCCGCGGAAGGTGTTCACTCCACCGGAGCCCGACACCTGGCCGTCCTCGAGCGTCAGCGTGGAGGTCACGGACGGGTCCGCCGGCGTGAGGTCGGAGACGCCACCCAGCGACTCCAGCGCCCACGCGCCGTCGAGCTCGGACCTGTCGGTGGTCGCCGACGACGCTCCGCACGCGGACATGGCCGTGAGCACGGCGAGCATCGTCGCGAGCGCCGCATACTGCGACACCTGGCGGGGGAACCTCACGTGACCGACCTCCGGGGCGGCGGCAACTGCGTGCTCGTCACGCTACCCCGGGGCTGGCGGGGCGCGGGTTCGTTCAGGAGGATCACCCGGCGACCGGGCGGCATCCGCCCGCGTCTGCCACGATGGCGCGATGGCGAAGAACGCGCGACTGAAGAAGGCCGTCTACGAGGCCGAGCTGGTCAGGCTGCAGGCCGAGCTGGTGACCATGCAGGAGTGGGTCAAGCGCGAGGGTGAGCGCGTCGTGCTCGTCTTCGAGGGGCGCGATGCGGCGGGCAAGGGGTCGGCCATCAAGCGGGTGACCGAGTACCTCAACCCCCGCTCGGCCAGGGTCGTCGCACTGCCCACCCCGACGGAGCGACAGCGCACCCAGTGGTACTTCCAGCGCTACATCGAGCACCTGCCGGCCGCCGGCGAGATCGTGCTGTTCGACCGCAGCTGGTACAACCGTGCCGGCGTCGAGCGCGTGCTCGGGTACTGCACCCCGCAGGAGCACCAGCGCTTCCTGCGCCAGTGCCCGATCTTCGAGCGCATGCTCGTCGAGGACGGCATCCGGCTGCACAAGTACTGGTTCTCGGTCAGCGATGCCGAGCAACAGCGCCGGTTCGAGTCGCGCCTCACCGACCCCATGCGCCGCTGGAAGCTGTCGACGACCGACGTCGAGTCGATCACCCACTGGGAGGACTACTCACGCGCCAAGGACGAGATGATGGTTCACACCGACATCGCGGCGGCGCCGTGGCTGGTCGTCGAGAGCGAGGACAAGCGGCGCTCACGACTGAACATGATCGCCCACCTGCTCTCCCAGGTTCCCTACGAGGCGGTCGAGGCGCCGCTCGTCACGCTGCCCCCGCGGCCGCCGTCGAAGGGGTACGTGCGTCCCGACCGCTCGCTCCAGCAGGCCGTGCCAGACCACTCGGCAACCCTCAAGGGCTGAGCGAACACTGACTCATACCCCTGCCGGATGCCGTGGCACCGGTCGGGTGGTCAGCCTCCGGTTCGTCCGCTGATGACCAGCGCCCACGACAGGGCCGCGAGCGCGCCGACGGAGGTGACGGTGCGAGCGATGTTCCAGCGCACCCACCGCATCTCGAAGCGGTCACGCATCCCCGCCGCATCTGCGAACTGCGGGGCCGCGGCCTGGACGGCAGCGTTGAGCGGCAGGTGCACGGCTGCCGT
This sequence comes from Ornithinibacter sp., assembly GCA_035458265.1. Classification (GTDB taxonomy): domain Bacteria; phylum Actinomycetota; class Actinomycetes; order Actinomycetales; family Dermatophilaceae; genus Fodinibacter. The sequence goes on from DATIAB010000179.1 coordinate 5,105, forward strand.
GATCACCACGGTCGCGGCCACCAGCACCAGCGCGAGGCCGAGCCACGGCACTGCCGGGCTGTCACCGGTCACGTGGACGACCAGTGCCGCGAGCGTGAGCACCGGGCTTCCGAGGAAGGTCAGCATCATCCACGGGTTGGGGATGGCCGCGTCGATGCGCTGGAACGCCGTCAGGTAGCCCCGGTCGTCCATCGTGCCGAGGCCCGGCATCACGAGGTGGGCGAAGCAGAACAGCAGGCCGGCCACCATCGCGGTGGTGAGGGTGGCGCCCATCAGGGCCGCGGTGCCGAGAGCGTTCATCTCCGCACGGTCTCATACGTGCGGACCGCGACGACGACACCCGAGAGGGCGGTGAGCACGGCGATGACGACACCCGCGAGCGTCACCTGGCTCACACCCTCCGGCTCACCGGGTCCTCGCAGAGCGGTCCACCAGCTCGTTGCCGGAACGCAGGATGCCGTGCGCGGCCACCGCGCCTGCGTCGAGGGCGTCGACGCCCGCCACCCGGAACACGGCCGACTCCCCCGGCAGCAGCGTGAGCAGCCCGCGGTCGACGCGGGCGTTCGGGTCGAGCTTGTCGACGAGGATCGTGAGGTCGCGCACGAGGGTCTGCGCCGTCACGGTGACGTCGAAGCCGGCATCCGCCGCCGTGACGGTCACGGTCGTGCGGGCGGCTGGCAGCGCGCTGTCGCGGGGCTCGGCGAAGTACCAGAACGCCCTGGTCCCGAGGGCCTCGACGACGACGAGCTCGCATGCCGTGTCGCCGGCCGCCACCACCGCGTCGGGGACGTCGACCGTCACCGACCCTCGCGCGGGAACGGAGACGGCGACTGCCTCCTCCACGATCGCCGAGCCGTCGAACGAGCGGCGGGTGAGCACGACGTCGCCGGTCCACGGGTCGTCGGTGTCGTTCCCGAGTGCGGCCACCAGGGCGCCGTTCTGCGGCTGGATGGTCACCACCCGCGGCGCGAAGGCGTTCTGCACGGCGAAGTAGAGGGGCTTCTCGCGACCGTGTCCGTCGATCGCCGCCCACGAGGTGACCGGCCAGCAGTCGTTCAGCTGCCAGACCACGGCCCCGGAGTTGTGCGGTGCCAGTGAACGGAACCAGTCCAGCGCACAGGTGACGGCGTTGGCCTGGTTGAGCATCATCGCCCAGTGCCAGGTCTCCATGTCGTCGGGGACGCGGTAGTGGCGGAGCAGCCCGGTGCTGAGCTTGACGTTCCCGTCGGTCGCCTTCTGGTGCGCGATCATGCCGGGCGACTCCGGGGTCAGGGGGTCGTCGCTGATCGCCGCGGTCAGCGTCGACCACGTCGGCGGGCCCTGCCACCCGAACTCGGCGACGAACCGGGGCCTGACGTCGCGGTACGTCGTCCAGTCGAGGGAGTTCCACTGCTCCCACAGGTGAGTCGTCCCGTGGCTCGCGTCATTCGGGGGCTGCCCGCCCGGGCTGAAAGGGCTGCCCGGGGCGTACTGGACGTGGGGCGCGACCTCGGCCACGACCGCCGGAAGCAGCTCGTGGTAGTAGGACGCACCCCAGGTCCTGCCGTCGAGGCGCTCCTTCCACCCCCAGTCCTCGTGACCCCACAGGTTCTCGTTGTTGCCCGTGAACAGGGCCAGCGACGCGCGGTGCGCCAGCCGCGCCACGTTCTGCCGAGCCTCGGCCTCGACCTCGGAGCGCAGCGGCTCCTC
>DATIAB010000180.1:0-2983 GCA_035458265.1 Ornithinibacter sp.
TGCCCCCCACCCTTGAGGACCCCGTGAGTTCTTCGTCCTACCAAGGGCGTCACTATGCCGGACGGCACCGCCCGTCACGTCGTGCGCGCCTGCCTCGAGCCCTCAGCTCGAGCTTCGTGCTCCCGACCGCCGCGGCGGCCGCGCTCGTGGTCACCGCGACCGGCGCCACCGTCGCCGAGTCGGCCGTGCCGATGGCTGCTCCGCTGACCCTCGACCTGTCGGGTCAGCAGTCGGAGACCGCGCGCACCGAGCAGGCCGCTGACGAGGCGACGGTCATCGACCTCGCCGTCCGCCGCCAGGACTCCTCGATGCAGACCTCTGCCCTGCAGGGCAGGGTGGAGGCCCAGGAGCGCGCCGCCCGTGACGCCAAGCGCAAGGCGGCGGCCAAGGCGCAGGCCGAGGCGAAGGCCAAGGCCGAGGGAAAGAAGTGGGTCAAGGCCATCCGCACCGGCCGTCAGACCTCCGACTTCGGTCCCCGCTGGGGCAAGACGCACGACGGTCTCGACGTCGGAGCCCCCACCGGCACCCCGCTCTACGCGATGTCCAAGGGCACGGTCATCCTCGCGGACAACGTCTTCAGCTTCGGCGGCAAGGTCGAGATCAGGTACTGGGACGGCACCGTCTCCTGGTACGGCCACATGAGCCGCATCGACGTCAAGAAGGGCCAGACCGTCATGCCCGGCGACATCGTCGGGGCGGTCGGCAACACCGGTCACTCCTTCGGGTCGCACCTGCACATCGAGATCCACCCCACCGGTGGCGACAACCCGATCGACCCCTACCCCTGGCTGAAGAAGAAGGGCATCCTCATCGGCTGAGGACCCCGAGCCACAGGGGGATCCGAGGGCGCGGGTCCCACGCTCTGCGTGGGCGCCCCCGGAGGGTTACAGCTTCTCCAGCGGGGCGTAGCGCAGGACGAAGCGCTTGACCCCGAGGTCGCCGCCGAAGTCCACCTCGGCCTGGGTCTTGTCCCCCTCCCCCAGGGTTCGCACGACCGTGCCGAGACCGAAGCTGTCATGGGTCACCCGGTCACCGGGCGACAGCGCGACGATCGGGCGGTTACCCGGCGAGCGCACCCCCGGTCGGGCCGCCAGGGTGGCCACCGCCGGCCGCTGGTCACGACGCCCCACGGCGGCGGCGCCGGAGAGCTCGCGCTCCCACTGGAGCAGCTCGGCAGGGATCTCGTCGAGGAACCGTGACGGTGGGTTGTACTGCGGGGCACCCCACGCGGACCGCACCGCTGCCCGCGACAGGTGCAGCCGTTCGCGGGCGCGGGTGATGCCGACGTACGCGAGCCGGCGCTCCTCCTCGAGCTCCTTCGGGTCGGCCAGGCTGCGCAGGTGTGGGAAGGTGCCGTCCTCCATCCCGGTGAGGAACACGACGGGGAACTCCAGCCCCTTGGCGGTGTGCAGCGTCATGAGGGTGACCACCCCGGCGGCCTCCGCCTCGGCGGTGTCGGGGATCTCGTCGGCATCGGCGACGAGCGAGACCTGCTCGAGGAAGTCCTCGAGGGCGATGACCTCCCCCGTCTCGCGGCGTGCCTCGTCGAACTCCTGGGCCACGGCGACGAGCTCGGCGAGGTTCTCGACCCGCGTCTCGTCCTGGGGGTCGCGGCTCGCACGCAGCTCGGAGACGTACCCGGAGCGCTCGAGCACCGCCTCGAGGAGGTCGGACACGCCGGCATCCTCGTCGTCGCGAACCTGTCCGAGGCTCTCGAGGAGCGCGGTGAAGCCCTTGATCGCGGTGACGGACCTCGTCGCGATGCCCGGTGCGTCCTCGGGACGACCCAGTGCCGCGACGAACGGGATGCGCTCGCGCTCGGCGAGGGCGCCGACGCAGGCCTCGGCGCGATCACCGATGCCCCGCTTCGGGACGTTGAGGATGCGGCGCAGGTTGACCGTGTCCGTGGGGTTGGACAGCACCCGCAGGTAGGCCAGGGCGTCCTTGACCTCGCGGCGCTCGTAGAAGCGGGTGCCACCGACCACCTTGTAGGGCAGCCCGACACGCACGAACACCTCCTCCATCGCTCGGGACTGTGCGTTCGTGCGGTAGAAGACCGCGACATCGCGCGGCCGGATGCCGTGGTCGTCGCCGAGCCGGTCGATGGTGCGGGCCACGAAGGAGGCCTCGTCGTGCTCGTTGTCGCCGACATAACCGACGATCCGCGCACCGTCTCCGGTCTCGCTCCAGAGGTTCTTCTTGCGCCGTCCCTCGTTGCGCGCGATGACCGCGTTCGCGGCACGAAGGATGGTCTGCGTCGAGCGGTAGTTCTGCTCGAGGAGGATGGTTCGGGCGTCCGGGTAGTCGACCTCGAACTCCTCGATGTTGCGGATCGTCGCGCCACGGAAGGCGTAGATCGACTGGTCGGCGTCGCCGACCACGACGAGCTCGCTCGGCTCGACGCCGTGCGCGGTGCGGGTGGTCTGCGAGCCCACGAGCTCGCGAACCAGCTGGTACTGGGCGTGGTTGGTGTCCTGGTACTCGTCGACCATGACGTGGCGGAAACGGCGGCGGTAGTGCTCGGCGACGTCCGGGAACGCCTGGAACATGTGGACCGTGGTCATGATGAGGTCGTCGAAATCCATGGCGTTGGCCTGGCGCAGCCGCCGCTGGTACATCGAGTAGGCCTCGGCGAGCACCTGCTCCTGGTGCGGGCTGGCGTCCCCCGTCCGGCTCGCGTACGTCTCCTCGTCGACCAGCTCGTTCTTGAGGTTGGAGACCTGGTGGCTGAAGGAGCGGGGGTTGTACCGCTTGGGGTCGAGGTCCAGGTCGCGCAGGACCATCGACATCAGTCGCTGGGAGTCGGCGGCGTCGTAGATGGAGAACGTGGAACGCATGCCCACCTTGTCGGCCTCGCGCCGCAGGATCCGCACGCACGCGCTGTGGAAGGTCATCACCCACATGGCCCTGGCGCGGGGCCCGACCAGGGCCGAGACCCGCTCGCGCATCTCGGCCGCGGCCTTGTTCGTGAAGGTGATCGCCA
>DATIAB010000181.1:0-4288 GCA_035458265.1 Ornithinibacter sp.
TCACCGTGCTCGCCGACGGCGGCATGTCCGACATCGAGATCCTGCGCTGGTTGCACACCCCCGACGACACCCTCCCGGTGCCGGGCTCGCCGATCGACGCCATCCACGCGGGCTTCAAGACCGAGGTCCGGCGCCGCGCCATGGAAGAAGCCTTCTGACTCCACCTGGGACCGCACGCGACATGGCCGGTGCGGGCTGGGACGTGACCTCAGGTCAGGCGGTGCGGGCTGTCGTGATGCCGACGAGGTCGACCAGTGCCTCGTGGGCCTCGCGGTCCAGTGTCGTGGCGCTCTCGAGGGCTGCCTCCGCGGCACCGGCGAGCACGGCGATCTCCTCCTCGAGGCGCTCCACGGCGCCCGAGCCCTTGATCGTGTCGCGCAGCTCGTCGACCTGGGCGGCGTCGAGGTCGGGCCGCCCGAGCAGCGACTCGACACGTTCCTGGCCCTGCAGGTCCAGGCCCGAGAGGGCGTGGGCGAGCAGGACGGTGCGCTTGCCCTCGCGCAGGTCGTCGCCGGCGGGCTTGCCGGTCGCCTGCGGGTCGCCGAAGACCCCGAGCAGGTCGTCGCGCAGCTGGAACGCCCGCCCGAGGTCGAGCCCGTAGCGCGAAAGCGCGTCGAGACCGGCATCGTCCAGACCACCGGTCGTCGCGCCGATGAGCAGGGGGTGTTCCACCGAGTACTTCGCGCTCTTGTAGCGGATGACCCGGTCGGCCCGCTCGATTCGCTCGGCCGCGGGCAGGCCGGCCCACGGCCGCATCGACTCGACGACGTCGAGGAACTGCCCCGCCATCAGCTGGGTGCGCATGCGATCGAAGACGGCCCGACCCCGGTCGAGGTCGGCATCGGAGAGCCCGCACGTCGCGTAGACCGCGTCGGTCCAGGTCAGGCAGAGGTTTCCGGCGAGGACGGCGCCAGCGAGGCCGAACCGGTCCCCGTCACCGACCCAGCCGCGCGCGGTGTGGGAGGTCGCGAACGCCCGGTGGGCGGCCGGCATCCCTCGTCGGGTGTCCGAGTCGTCCATGACGTCGTCGTGGATGAGTGCTGCAGCCTGGAACAGTTCCATGGAGCTCGCGAGGCGCACCAGCGCATCGGAGTCGGGGCGTCCGGCGGCGCGGTGTCCCCAGTAGAGGAAGGCCGCCCGCAGCCGCTTGCCCCCGCGCAGGAGGGCGGCGATGGACGTGACGAGCTCGTCGACGTCGGGGCCGAGCTCGGCGAGCACCGTGGCCTGGGCGGCGAGCTCGGCGTCGAGGCAGCCCTGCACCCGCTGCCGCAGATCAGCGCTGTCGAGCGGGCTGGGCACGGCGATCCTCCTCGGGGGCGACCTGTCGGCGACGCTCGCGCCGGTGGTCGGATGGTGGGTGCCCGAAGCCTACGGCGTGGGGGGTCGACTACCCTCACCGCCATGGCGCACTACGGAGGAGGAGGGCGGCCGGCGCACCTCGTGGCGTCCATCCCGGCCAGCCTGGCGCAGCCGCGTCCCTCGATCAGCTTCGAGTTCTTCCCGCCCAAGGATGACGACTCCGAGGCCCAGCTGTGGACCGCGATCCGGCACCTCGAGCGGGTGCGGCCGGCCTTCGTGTCGGTCACGTACGGGGCAGGGGGCACCACCCAGGACCGCACCGTGCGAGTGACGGGTCGGATCGCTGACGAGACCACCCTGACTCCCTTGGCGCACCTGACCTGCGTGGGGGCGTCGGTGCGCGCGGTGCGCCAGGTCGTCGGGGCGTACGCGGCATCCGGGGTGCGCAACATCCTCGCCCTGCGCGGTGACCCGCCGGGCAACGTCCGGGGACAGTGGGCGCCGCACCCCGAGGGCCTCGACCACGCCGACCAGCTCGTGTCGCTGATCAGGGGGCTCGGCGACTTCACCGTCGGGGTCGCCGCGTTCCCCGACGTGCACCCCGACAGCCCCGACCTCGGCCACGACGTCGACGTGCTCGTGCGCAAGGCGGATGCCGGGGCGAGCTTCGCGATCACCCAGATGGTCTTCGACGCCGACAGCTACCTGCGGCTGCGCGACCAGGTCGCGTCCCGACGCGACCTGCCGATCACCCCCGGGCTGATGCCGGTGACCAACCTCCGGCAGATCCAGCGGATGTCCGAGCTGATGGGTACCCCGCTGCCGCCTGCGGTCGTCGCCCGTCTCGAGGCCGTCAAGGACGACCCGGCGGCCGTGCGCTCGGTCGGGGTCGAGATCGCCACCGAGATCGGCCAGCGGATGCTCGACGAGGGCGCGCCCGGCATCCACTTCATCACGATGAACCGGTCGACGGCCACGCTCGAGGTCCACGACAACCTCAGGCTCTGAGGCCAGCACGGCGCACGCATGCCTCGACCGCGCCGGCCCCGGGCACGGACCCCCCTCAACGTCCACTCCCGCGGCCGGCGCGGCCGCAGCACGAGCATGTCGGCCAGGGTGGCTCCGGCGCATGCGTACTCGTACTCAGATGCGCCCGACTCCAGATGCCCCGACTCCAGATGCCCGCCCGAGGTCGTGCCCGAGGTCGTGGTTGCGCTCAGGCGACATCCATCGGCTGGCCGCCGGTGATCCGGATCAGCTCGTCGTAGGAGGTCGCGAAGACCGAGTGGCTGTGCCCGGCGGCGGCCCACACGGTGGCGTAGCGGCCGAGGGTGACGTCGATGATCGTGCGGATGTGGCGCGGGTGGCCAACCGGCGCGACGCCGCCGATCGCGAACCCGGTGTGCTCGCGCACGAAGGCGGGGTCGGCCTGCTCGACGGTGGCCAGGCCGGCGAGGTCGGCGACCTTGTCGACATCGACCCGATGGCCACCGGAGGCGAGGACGAGCAGGGGCAGGCGCTCGCCGTCGTGGGTCGTGGCGACGAAGACGAGGCTGTTGGCGATCTCGGCAGGTGAGATGCCCAGGGCCTCGGCAGCGGCCTTCGCGGTGCGCACGGCGTCGGGGAGGTGGCGTACCTCGGGGGTCACGTGGTGCAGCGCCAGCGTCTGCATCACCGAGCGCACGCCAGCGTGCCCGGAGAGGTCTCGGTCGGGGGTCGGCTCGCCCGGTTCAGGGGTCATGCGGGCAGCGTAGCGACCCCGGATCGGACTTGACCGCACGTCGGTGGGGCGGGCTATGGTGGGACGTGATCGAACATGTGTTCGATCACGTCGACCAGGAGGCAGGAGGTGAGTCATGGTCCGCCGTCACGACGAGCCCGTCAGCGTCCGCGTCGGTGGTGCGGCCGATGGTGCGCGGGCCGATGGTGCGCGGGCCGATGGTGCCTGGGCCGATGGTGCGTGGGCCGACAGCGACGACGGCCCTCGTGACTTCGTCTGGCGCGGTCGGCGCTACACCGTGTGCGCCGTCCTCGCCTCGTGGCAGGAGCGCCGGGCGTGGTGGCGCGAGGTCGGCGACCTGCGGGTCGGTGGCCAGCCCGCTGGGCCTGCCGGGTCGGGGCTGCCGAGCCCACAGCGCCGGGTGTGGCGGGTCGAAGCCCGCCCGCCCTCGGGTACCGCCGGGGTCTTCGACCTCGGTCTCGACGACGACCGCTGGCTCCTCCTGCGAGCCCACGACTAGCAGCACCGGAACCACGCAGCACCGAACCACGCAGCACCGGAACCACGCAGCACCCGATGAACCAGCCTGAGGAGCACCCCATGAGCCACGCCGCGACCACCCTGGACCTCCTCGAGCGCTCCCGCGAGTCACTGACCAGCGGGTATGCCGCTTCCGTCGCCTCCGCCCGCTACCTCGCCGCCTCGCTCGCCGCGCTGCGGGCCGGGGCCGCGCTCGTCGCCGCCCGCTCGGCGACCCACCCGGGCGCCGGGCTGGCCTCCGGTGGCGACGGCCCGCACGACGTGTGGGCGCTCACCGCCCGGGTTGCCCCCGAGCTCACCGAGTGGGCCCAGCGCTTCGCGGCCTCCACGGGGCAGCGGGTGGGCGTCGAGACCGGGCTCGTGCGGGTCAGCGCCCGTGAGGCCGACGACCTGCTGCGCGATGCCGAGACCTTCGTCGACCTCGCCGCCCGCCGCCTCGGGGTGCCGGGCGTGACGCGGACGCAGCGCCTCGCGCCCGTGCGCTCGGCCTGAGGGCGTCGTGGACGGGTTCGCCCACCTCCACGTCGCCTCGGGGTTCTCGATGCGTTACGGCGCCTCCATGCCCGAGGCCCTCGTCGAGCGCGCCGTCGCGCACGGCCAGGGCGCGCTGGCGCTCACCGACCGCGACGGGCTCTACGGTGCGGTGCGGTTCGCCACGGCGTGCGGGCGTGCCGGCATCGCCCCGGTCCTCGGGGTCGACCTCGCCGTCGAGCTGGGCACCGGCGGCTC
>DATIAB010000182.1:0-8664 GCA_035458265.1 Ornithinibacter sp.
CACCGCCCGTTCGCGCCCGGCACGACGTTCGTGCTGTATGTCGCGGCCTATGGCGTGTTCCGCTTCCTCGTCGAGTTCGTGCGTGGCAACGAGGTGGTCTGGCAGGGGCTCACCCGGCCACAGCTGTTCCTCGCCGTGACGGTGCCGATCGTGCTGCTGCGGGCGGTCGTGCTGTGGCGGCGGGGCCCCGTCGAGCGTTCGGGCGTCGCTGCACCTCGGCCCCAGGAGGTCACGGCATGACCGGGATGCCGTTGCGTGGCGATCGCGTGCACCGGTACGTCGTCGCGTTCTGCCCCACGTGCCACGAGCAGGCGCCGGACCGCCCGCTCGAGGACGTGCGGCGGCTCTCGGGGTGGCTCGTCGTGCGCGACGGTCGGGTGTGGCTCGAGCGGGGGTGTCCCGACCACGGGCTCGTGCGCACGCTCTATGACGAGTCGCCGGAGATCCTGTCCTACCTCGAGGAGTGGACGGCTCCGACGAAGTCACACGTGCCCGACGTGCGCGGCAACTTCCTGCCCGTGCCCTCGGCGTATGCCCAGGGGCTGCCCGAGATGCAGACCCAGCACACCTGCATCCTGCTCGAGGACATCATCGACCACTGCAACCTGCGGTGCCCCACGTGCTTCACGCAGTCGTCTCCGGCCCTGGGCGCGGTGGCGCCACTGGCCGAGGTCCTCGCATCGGTCGACACCCGGCTGTCGCGCGAGAACGGGCGCATCGACGTCGTGATGCTCTCGGGCGGGGAACCCACGCTCTACCCGCAGCTGGGTGAGCTCCTCGATGCGCTGGCAGCGCGGCCGATCGTGCGGATCCTGGTGAACACCAACGGCATCCGGCTGGCGACCGACGACGCGCTGCTCGCGCTGCTCGAGCGGCACCGGGAGCGCGTCGAGGTCTACCTGCAGTACGACGGCCTGTCCGCCGACGCCTCGCGCCACCACCGGGGCGCCGACCTGCGTCGCCAGAAGGACCTCGCAGTCGAGCGGCTGTCTCGCGCCGGCATCTTCACGACCCTGACCATGACCGTCGCGCTCGGTGTCAACGACGACGAGATCGGGGCCGTGATCAAACACGGGCTGGACACCCCCTACGTGGGCGGCGTGACGATCCAGCCGGTGTTCGGCTCAGGGCGCTCGGCCGGCATCGACCCGCTCGACCGGCTGACCCACACCGGGGTGCTCGCGCGACTGGAGGGGCAGACCGGGGGGCAGGTGACGTGGCGCGACCTCACGGCCCTGCCGTGTTCGCACCCGCACTGCTGCTCGGTGGGCTACCTGCTGCGCGACGACGGCGGCACGTGGCGCTCGCTGACCTCGCTCGTCGGCCACGACCGGCTCAAGGAGCTGCTCGAGCTGCAGCCCGACGTCGTCGCCAACCGGATTGCCGACGACGCGCTGCCCGTGGCGATGCGCGCCGTCGTCAAGGACTCGCTGCTCGGGCTGCTGTCCGAGCAGTCCTCGCTCTCGCACCCCGACATCGGGCAGCTGTGGAAGGACGTCTGCGAGAGCTGCGACCTCGGCATCGGCACCCTGCGCACGCTGGCTGCCGGTGCGCTGCCCGGCCAGAAGAAGCGGCTGCGGCGCATGCTCGGCGAACGGGTGCTGCGGGTGACCGTCAAGCCCTTCATGGACATGTCCACCATGGTCGAGGAGCGGCTGCTCCAGTGCTGCGTGCACGTGGCCACGGTCAACGAGCTCACGGGTGCACACCAGTGCGCACCCTTCTGCGCAGTCCAGGCCTGGGCTCCGCTGTCCCGCACCCGGATCTCGACCGCCACCGGCGGTCGACCCACCCTGGAGGTGACGTCCTCGTGACCGCTGCCGCACCGCCCACACCGTCCGCTGCGAACCCGGGCTCCCCGGCCGTGCCGTACGACCCGCTGCGGCTGTGCATCTTCGCGACGGTCGCCCTCCTGGCCTGGGTCGCCGGGCCCTTTGCCGTCGTCTTCTTCGCCGGTCTGGGCTTCGCCGGCTACATGCGGGCCCGTCGGGCCGGGCTCGAACGTTCGAAGTGCGTCCTGCGTGACACCCGGTTGGTGCTCGCCTATCTCGGGGTCCTCGCCCTCGCCGGCGCCGTCGGCGCCACCCTCACCACCCTGGAGGTGTTCGGTGTCCGCTGACCCGCCACCCGTCGGTCCGCCCTCTCCGCCGCCGGGGGGGCCGCCACCCGGCGGGCCGCCTCCTCCGCCGCCCGCGGGCCCACCGCCCGCGGGCCCACCGCCCGGAGGGCCGCCCCCGCCGTACGGCCCACCGCCCGGTGCCGTCAACCCGTACGGCAGCGGGCCGCCGTCGCGCTACCACTGGGCCGCCATCCTGGGCGGCCTCGTCCTCGGCTTCTTCGCCTGGGTGTTCTTCAGCTTCGTCGTCATCCTCGGCACGTACTTCGGACAGGGGACGAACCCCACGGCGGACGCCATCGTCCCGTGGTTGTTCCTCGCGATCATCGCGGCCGCGGTCGCCCTCATCGTCTGGCCGAGGTCGCGACCGCTCGGGAAGGGCTTCCTGCTCGGTATCGCCATCGGTGTCATCGTCGCCGGCGGCCTCTGCGTGCCCATCATCTGGAGCAGCTGAAGGCTTCCTCGCCGCGCGGCTACCTGCTCGCGTCGAGCAGCTGACGCTCCACCTCGGTGGCCCGCGCCGGGAGGGCGCCGAGATCGGTCTGGCGCCGGACGATCTCGGGTTCGGCCCGCATCAGCCCCAGGCCGCGGCGCACCAGCGTCATCGGGGGCTTGCGCCGTTCCTTGAGGTCGCGGGCCAGCCGCCGCACGAAGGTCACCTCCGGGCGGTGGTGCACGCACCAGGCGCTGTGCAGGATGCCGGCCGTGCGGAGCCGGGCCACGACCTCGGCGGCGAAGATGCCCTCGGCGAGGACGAGGTCGTGCCTGGCCGCGACGAGCTCGCGGTGACCGACGGCACGGCTCGTCGAGATGTCGTAGAGCGGGGTGTCGGTGCGACCGGTGTCGACGAGCTCGAGCAGCGCAGCCAGGGCCCGGTCCGCGTCCCAGCTGTCGGGGTGGTCCCAGTCGACGATGCCGAGCTCCTCGCTGCGGGGAGCCGCCGGGTCGTCGAGGTCGCGGTAGAAGTCGTCGAGCCGGAAGATCGGCCACCCGTGCGTCGCGTTGAGCCGGGAGGCGAGCCGTGACTTGCCCGCACCGCTCGGGCCGGCGAGCACGACCACCCGCTGGCGGGCCGATGAGCCCGATGAGCCCGATGAGCCCGATGACCCGGCGTGCGGAGCTGTCGTCGGTTCGTGGGCCACGGGCGAGCAGTCTACGACCCCGGCCGCCACGGAACTTTCTCGCCCAATGCCATTAGGTTGACCTTCGCAAGACATCCGATGTGGTGCGAACGTGAAGGTTCCGGCATCGGGCGAGAAAGTGCAGCCTGGGTCAGCGGCCCTTGGGGTGCCAGACGGTCTTCGTCTCGAGGAAGGCCGTGAGCCGCGAGAGGTCGGGGGTCGTCGTGAAGGCGGGCTCGACGGCATCCGGGCCGGTCCCCCCGGGGCGCAGCACGCGCTTGAGGTTCTCGGCACCCGCCGCCTCGAGTGCGCCCCAGTCCACGCCCTCGGCGCCGGCAGCACCCGTGAGGTCGATGGCGTTGACGTCGCGGTGGCTGGCCAGCCAGGGGGCCATCTCGCCGGTGCGGCCGGTGATCAGGTTCACCACACCACCGGGCACGTCGGAGGTCGCCAGGCACTCGGCCAGGGTGATCGCGGGAAGCGGCCGGCCCTCGCTGGTCAGGACGACGGCGGTGTTGCCGGAGACGATGACCGGGGCGAGCACCGACACGAGGCCCAGCAGGCTCGACCCCTGGGGCGCGAGCACCGCGACGACGCCGGTCGCCTCGGGGGCGGAGATGTCGAAGTAGGGTCCGGCGACCGGGTTGAGGCCGCCGAGGACCTGGGTGAACTTGTCGGCCCACCCGGCGTACCAGACCCAGCGGTCGATCGCCTCGCTGACGATCGCCTCGGCCGTGGTGGGCGAGACGCCCTCGCTGTCGCGCACGTCCTGCACGAGCTGGGCCCGGCGCGACTCCATCACCTCGGCAACCCGGTAGAGCACCTGACCGCGGTTGTATGCCGTGGCACCCGCCCAGCCCGGCTGCGCCTTGCGCGCCGCCACCACGGCATCCCGCGCGTCCTTGCGCGACCCCATCGCCGCGTTGGCGAGGAACTTCGGTGCGCGAGTGGAGGACCCACGACGCGCAGCGGACGCAGGCAGCGCGGCGTACACCTCGTAGCTGCGGCCACTCTCGCTGCGGGGGAACTTCCCGCCGATGTACAGCTTGTACGTCTTGCGGACGTCGACGCGCGTGCTCACCGCTGCGCTCCTGTCGTCACGTAGGCCTCGAGCCCGTGGCGGCCGCCCTCGCGGCCGTAGCCCGACTCCTTGTAGCCGCCGAACGGTGAGGTGGGGTCGAACTTGTTGAACGTGTTGGCCCAGACCACCCCGGCGCGCAGCTGGTCGGCCATCCACAGGATGCGGCTGCCCTTCTCGGTCCACACCCCGGCTGACAGTCCGTAGGGCGTGTTGTTCGCCTTGGCGACCGCTTCGGCCGGCGTGCGGAAGGTGAGGACCGAGACGACCGGCCCGAAGATCTCCTCCTGGGCGATGCGGTGCGTCTGGCTCACGCCGCTGAAGACCGTCGGCCGGAACCAGAAGCCGTTGGCCGGCAGGGCGCACCCGGAGTCCCAGCGCTCGGCACCCTCGGCTTCGCCGACCGCGACCATCTCCTCGATGCGGTCGAGCTGCTTGCGCGAGTTGATGGCGCCGACGTCGGTGTTCTTGTCCATCGGGTCCCCGACGCGCAACGTCGCGAGGCGGCGCTTGAGGCGGCGGTCGAGGTCGTCGGCGATGTTCTCCTGCACGAGGATCCGGCTGCCGGCGCAGCACACGTGGCCCTGGTTGAAGAAGATGCCGTTGACGATGCCCTCGACGGCCTGGTCGATGGGGGCGTCGTCGAAGATGATGTTCGCGGCCTTGCCGCCGAGCTCGAGCGTGGCCCGCTTGCGGGTGCCGGCGATCGAGCGGGCGATCATCTTGCCCACGTTGGTGGAGCCGGTGAAGGCGAGCTTGTCGATGCCGGGGTGGTCGACGATCGCCTGTCCGGTCGGCCCGGCGCCGGTGACGATGTTGACGACACCCGGGGGCAGCTCGGCCTGCTGACAGACCTCGGCGAACAGCAGCGCCGTCAGCGGCGTGGTCTCGGCGGGCTTGAGGACGACGGTGTTGCCGCAGGCCAGGGCCGGTGCGATCTTCCACGCGAGCATGAGCAGCGGGAAGTTCCACGGCACGATCTGGCCGACCACCCCGACGGGGCGCGGGTTCGGGCCGAGGGAGGCGTGCTCGAGCTTGTCGGCCCAGCCAGCGTGGTAGAAGAAGTGCGCCGCTGCCAGCGGGAGGTCGACGTCGCGCGACTCCTTGATCGGCTTGCCGTTGTCGAGGGTCTCGAGCACGGCGAACTCGCGGGCGCGTTCCTGCAGGATGCGGGCGATCCGGAAGAGGTACTTGCCGCGGTCGGCGCCGCTCATCCGCGACCAGACGCGGGTGTAGGCGGTGCGCGCGGCCTTCACCGCGGCATCCACGTCGTCGTCGCTCGCCTCGGAGACCTCCGCGAGCACCTCCTCGGTGGCCGGGTTGACCGTCTTGAAGGGGGTGCCGCCGGTGGCGGGGACGAACTGGCCGCCGATGAACAGGCCGTAGCTGCTCGCGATGTCGACGACGGCCGCTGACTCGGGGGCCGGTGCGTACTCGAAGGGGGACATGGGACTCGCTTCGCGGTTCTGGTGGGGGCGGTCAGTACAGGCTGGGGGAGTCGTCGGCGACGTAGTCGCCACCGGAGTAGGCGCCGGTGCGCATCCGCTGGCGCTGGAGGATCAGGTCGTTGAGCAGGCTCGATGCGCCGAAGCGGAACCAGTGGTTGTCGAGCCACGCCTCCCCGGCCACCTCGTTGACCGCGACGAGGAACTTGATGGCGTCCTTGCTCGTGCGGATGCCGCCCGCCGGCTTGACGCCGACCATCTCGCCCGTGGTGTCCAGCCAGTCACGCACTGCCTCGAGCATGACCAGGGTGACCGGGAGAGTGGCGGCGGGGGAGATCTTGCCGGTCGAGGTCTTGATGAAGTCGCCCCCGGCGAGCATCGAGAGCCACGACGCGCGACGGACGTTGTCATAGGTCACGAGCTCGCCGGTCTCCATGATCACCTTGAGTCGAGCGGTGCCGCACACGGCCTTGACCTCGGCGATCTCGCGGAAGACCGTGAGGTAGTCGCCCATGAGGAAGGCCCCCCGGTCGATGACCATGTCGATCTCGTCGGCGCCGGCCTCGACGGCGTCACGGGTGTCGGCGAGCTTGACCGGCATGCTCGCCCGGCCGCTCGGGAAGGCCGTGGCGACGGCCGCGACGTTGATGCCCGCGCCACCCAGGGCCTCCTTGGCGACGGACACCATGTCTCCGTAGACGCACAGGGCTGCCGGGTGCGGCGTGCTCATGTCCGTGGGGTCGGGGACCAGGGCCTTGGCCGCGAGGCCGCGCACCTTGCCCGGGGTGTCGGCGCCCTCGAGCGTCGTGAGGTCGATCATCGAGATGGCGGTGTCGATGGCCCATGCCTTGCTCGTGGTCTTGATCGAGCGGGTGCCGAGAGCCGCGGCCCGGGCCTCGCAGCCGACCTGGTCGACACCGGGCAGGCCGTGCAGCCAGCTCGTCAGTGCCTGGTTGGTCAGCCGGGACACGCCGAGCAGGTCTCGGGCGCGAGCGGTGGGGTCGACAGCGGTGGCGGTGCTCACCCGCCGAGTGTATGGCCGGGCCGCCCCGACGGTCACGGCCGGGAGCGGGCGCACCTGCACGAACCGTGCGGATGCCGTCCTGTCACCTTCCGCCAGTCAGGGGCGGGTCGCAGCCTCGAGACCCGCCCGGATGCCGGCCAGCCGGCTCCCAGCGCGACCTCGCGCGACCTTGACCTCCTCGCCGGCCCCCACGGGCTCGATGACCTCGAGGTACACCTTGAGCTTGGGCTCGGTGCCCGAGGGGCGCACGATGATGCGCGAGTCGTCGGAAAGGTAGTAGCGCAGGCCTTCGGTCGGAGGCAGCCCGCCGTCGCCCTGCGCGAGGTCGTCGGCACGGCCCACGTCGACCCCGGCCACCGAGGTGAGCGGCGCGGCGCGCAGCCGCTGCATGATCGAGCCGATGAGCGAGAGGTCCTCGACCCGCACCGAGAACGAGTCGGTCGCGTGCACGCCGTGCGTGCGAGCAAGGTCGTCGAGCAGGTCGTCGACCGAGCGGGCGTCCGCCCTGAGCGAGGCCACCAGCTCGGCGAACAGCAGGGCCGCGGTCACGCCGTCCTTGTCCCGCACCTTGGCCGGGTCGACGCAGTAGCCCAGGGCCTCCTCGTAGCCGTAGCGCAGCCCCGGCACCCGCGAGATCCACTTGAAGCCGGTGAGGGTCTCCTCGTGCCGCACGCCGGCCGCTCGGCACATCGCCGAGAGCAGGCGAGAGGACACGATCGAGTTGGCGAACACGCAGTCGGCCGAGTCCGCGACGACCCCGGCGCCCGCACCCTTGGCCAGCAGGTGCGCCCCCAGCAGCGCACCCACCTCGTCACCGCGCAGCATCCGCCAGCCACCCGGCCCCGGGATCGCGGCGGCGCACCGGTCGGCATCGGGGTCGTTCGCGATGACCACGTCGGGCCCGGTCTGCTCGGCCAGCTCGATCGCCGCGTCGATGGCTCCGGGCTCCTCGGGGTTGGGGAAGGACACCGTGGGGAACGCCGGGTCGGGCTGGGCCTGGCTCTCGACGACGTTCGGCGCGAGGAACCCGGCCCGGTCGAACGCGGCCAGCACGGTCTCGGTGCCGACGCCGTGCAGCGCCGTGTGGACGACCGACAGGTCGGCGGCGGAGCCGTGCTCGACGACCGCGGCCGCATCGCGCAGGTAGTCCTGCCACACGTCGTCGCCCAGCGTCTCCCACCCGTCATCGGCGAGGGGCACGCCGGCCACGGTCGAGACCTCGGAGATGCGGTCCGCGATCAGCGCGTCCACCGGCGAGACGATCTGCGAACCGTCACCGAGGTACACCTTGTACCCGTTGTCCTGCGGCGGGTTGTGGGACGCGGTCACCATGACGCCGGCATCGGCCCCGAGCCAGCGGATCGCGTACGCGAGCACCGGCGTCGGCATCGTGCGGTTGAGGATCGCCGCGCGCCCACCGGCGGCCACGACCACGGCCGCCGTGTCACGGGCGAAGACGTCGGAGTTGGTGCGGGCGTCGAAGCCCACCACGACGAACGGCTCGGGCGTCACCGTCCTCAGGTAGGCGGTGAGCCCGGCAGCCGCGCGGATCACCACGGCGCGGTTCATCCGGTTGTTGCCGCCGCCGAGCTTCCCGCGCAGCCCGGCCGTGCCGAACGCGAGCATGCCGGCCATGGCATCGGCCAGCTCCGCGGCGGCGGCCGCGTCACCCGACTCCGCTGCGTCGGCGAGGCCGACGAGCTCGGCCCGCGTCACGGCATCCGGGTCATCGAGCGCCCACGCGCGGGCGGCGGCGAGCAGGTCGGTCAGGTGCGCGCTCACGGCATCCCTCAGATCTTGGCGACGACGGCGGCGAGCAGGCGACCACAACGCGCAGCGGCGTCGCGACCGGCCTCCAGCACCTCCTCGTGGTTCAGCGG
>DATIAB010000183.1:0-4636 GCA_035458265.1 Ornithinibacter sp.
CCCGACCGTGCGGACCTCGGCGTCACCGAGACGCTCTTCACGGTCGCCAACGGCTACATCGGCATGCGCGGAAACCCCGAGGAGGGGCGGCACGCGTTCGAGCACGGCACCTACATCAACGGGTTCCACGAGACCTGGCCCATTCGGCACGCCGAGGCGGCCTACGGCTTCGCACGCACGGGCCAGACCCTCGTCAACGCGCCCGATGCCAAGCTGATGAAGCTCTACATCGACGACGAGCCGCTCGTCATCGGCTCTGCCGACCTCGAGGGCTACGAGCGCTCGCTGGACTTCCGCGACGGCGTGCTGCGACGGTCGGTCATCTGGCGTACGCCCTCGGGTAAGCGCGTCCGGATCGACTCGACGAGGATGGTGTCGATGACCCAGCGCCACCTCGTGGTGCTGACGCTCGAGGTGACCATGATGTCGGGCGACGCTCCGGTCGTCGTCTCCTCCCAGCTGCTCAACCGCCAGGACGCGGTCGACGAGTACCACGTGCACTCGAACGCCGGCCTGGACCTGCTCGACCCGCGCAAGGCGGCTGCCTTCGAGGGGCGGGTCCTCGAGCCGCGCATCCAGATGGCCAAGGACGACCGGATGATGCTGGGCTACCAGTGCGCGAACTCCCGGATGACCGTGGCGGTCGCGGCCGACCACGCCGTGCACACGGCCGATCCCTACGAGGTCGTCATGAGTGACGAGCCCGACCTCACGAAGATGGTCTTCCGCGTCGACGCCCGCGAGGGCAACACCCTGCGCATCGAGAAGACCGTGGCCTACCACACCTCACGCGGGCTGCCGGCGCGCGAGCTGTCCGACCGGTGCAGGCGCACCCTGGACCGGACAGCCCGCTACGACATCGACCACTGGCTTGCCGAGCAGCGCGACTGGTACGACCAGTTCTGGGCGTCCGCCGACGTCGAGATCACCTCCGACGACGCGTCGAGCGAGGCGGTGCAGCAGGCCATCCGCTTCAACCTCTTCACCCTCGCGCAGGCCAGTGCCCGCGCCGACGGGCACGGTGTCGCGGCCAAGGGCGTGAGCGGCTCCGGGTACGAGGGTCACTACTTCTGGGACAGCGAGGTGTACGTGGCGCCGTTCCTCACCTACACCCGCCCCGAGCTCGCCCGCAACCTCATGCACTTCCGCAGCAGGATGCTGCCCGCGGCGCGCGACCGGGCCGCCGAGCTGAGCCAGCGCGGGGCGCTCTTCCCGTGGCGCACCATCAACGGCGAGGAGGCCTCGGCCTACTACGCCGCAGGCACGGCCCAGGTGCACATCGACGCCGACGTCGCCCACGCGCTCGTGCAGTACGTCACGGCGACGGGCGACGTGGGGTTCCTCGTCCGCGACGGCCTGGCCATCCTCGTCGAGACGGCACGCCTGTATGCCGACCTCGGCTTCTGGCGCAGCAACGGCGTGCGCTCGTTCCACATCCACGGGGTCACCGGCCCCGACGAGTACACGACCGTCGTCAACAACAACCTGTTCACCAACGTCATGGCCCGCTACAACCTCGAGCAGGCCGTGATGTGGGTGCGGTGGGCACAGGAACAGGAGCCGGAGGCGTACGCCCGTCTTGCGCAGAGGCTCTCGCTCACCGAGGACGAGGTCACCGAGTGGGCGGCGTGCGCCGAGGGGATGCACATCCCCTTCGACGAGGGTCTGCGCATCCACCCGCAGGACGACTTCTTCCTCGACCGCGAGGTCTGGGACCTCAGCCGCACCCCGGACCATCTGCGGCCGCTCCTCCTGCACTACCACCCGCTCGTGATCTACCGCTTCCAGGTCCTCAAGCAGGCCGACGTCGTGCTCGCCCTCTTCCTCCAGGGCAACCGCTTCACGCCGGAGGACAAGCGCAACGACTTCGAGTACTACGACCCGATCACCACGGGCGACTCCACCCTGTCGGCCGTCGTGCAGTCGGTGGTGGCGGCCGAGGTGGGCTACCACGAGGTGGCCTTCGGCTACTTCCTCGACGCCCTGTACGTCGACCTGGCCAACTCCCACGACAACACCGTCGACGGCCTGCACGTCGCCTCGACCGGCGGGGTGTGGTGCGCGCTCGTCAACGGGTTCGGCGGCATGCGCGACCACGACGGCCGGTTGTCGTTCGACCCGCGGCTGCCCGACCGGTGGTCCTCGCTCACGTTCCGGCTGACCTGGCGCGGCACGCGGCTGCGCGTCGAGCTCACCGCCGAGTCGCTGACCCTCCAGGTCGAGGAGGGCGATCTGCCCGTCCCCGTGGACGTCGGCGGCACGACGTATGCCGTCACCGACGACAGCGCTGTCGTCGTCCACCTCGACGGCCACGGTCCCCGGATTCCCGGGACCCTCGCAAAGCGCCCCCAGACCGGCGGGACACGCACCGACGGCAGCCGCATCACCGCGGGTGTGCCGTCGGCCATCCCGCTCCCCGACGTCGATCCGCCCCCCAGCTGACCCAAGCCTTCCCGCCCGATCCCGGAACGTTCAGGTTCGCGCCACAACGGTTGGGTTGTGAACGTGAAGGTTCTGGCATCGGGCGGGAAAGCTTTCGGATGCCGGGTCAAGGGGTGGTGAGGATGCCGTCGTCGAGGTGGACGACCCGGTCGGCGGCTGCGGCTGCCTCGGGGTCGTGGGTCGTCATGATGACGGCCGCCCCCTCGCGTGCTCGATCCCGGAGCAGTCGCAGCACGACCTCGCGGTTCACGTGGTCCAGCTCGGAGGTGGGCTCGTCGGCCAGCAGCACGGGGCTGCCCACGGCCAGGGACCGCGCCACGGCCACCCGCTGCTGCTGACCACCCGAGAGCTCCTCGACGAGGTGGGCGTGCACCTCGCCGAGGCCCACGGCTTCCAGCGCTGCCGACGCCCGCTCGGGCGCCACCGCAGCAGCCACGCCGCGGGCCAGCAGCGGCACGAGGACGTTCTCGTGGGCGGTGAGGACCGCGGCCAGACCATTGCCCTGGGGGATGAGGGCGACACCGCCGGCGACGGCATCGTCCATGCCGCCGACCACTCGGCCGCGCACCTCGACCCGGCCGTCGGCGGGGCGGACGAGGCCGGCCACCACCGACAGCAGTGTCGTCTTCCCCGCGCCCGAGTGGCCGGTCACGGCCACCAGCTCACCGGGTCGGACCTCGAGGGACACGCCGTCCAGCGCCGTCGTCGCCCCGAAGCGCACGACGAGCGCCGAACACCGGACCGCCGGAGCAGCAGGGATGTCTGGAGCCGAGGGCACGGCATCCGCCTCGTCACTCACTCGGGCTCCTCCTCCTCGACGACGAGCACCCATCGGCCGCCCTCCTCGTGCAAGCGCACGAGGGAGCCCGGCGGGATCGCCGCGAGAGCATGCGGGGGCAGGGGCACCGACCCGTCGGCCGACACCACCGCGAACTCCTCGCCCGCACGCCCCTCGGCGCCGACGCGGCCGTCTCGGATGGTGATGGTGCGCGGCATCGCTGCGGCGACGTCCGGGTCGTGGGTGACGACGATGACCGTCGTGCCCCACTGGCGGTTGACCCGGGCGAAGGCCTCGAGCACGACGTCTCGTGCGTCGTGGTCGAGCTGGCTCGTGGGCTCGTCCCCGAGCAGCAGCCCGGGGCGGCACGACACGGCGACGGCGACGGCGAGCAGCTGGAGGTGCCCCGGGCTGAGCCGGTCGAGCGGGACGTCGGCGGATGCCGCGGGGAAGCCGACGAGCGCGAGCACCTCATCGACACCGGGCACCTGCCGTCCACGACGACGCGGCGTGTCCTGCGCGAAGGCGAGGTTGCCGCGGGCCGACAGGTAGGGAAGCAGGTTGCGCGCGGAGCCCTGGAGCACCATCGCGATCTCGGTGCCCCGCACCTCGTCGAGCTCGGCCTCGGTGAGCCGGCTCATCTCGTGCTCGCCGACGAGGATGCGCCCGGCGCTCGGGTGCAGCAGACCGCCGAAGAGCGTGAGCAGCGTGGACTTCCCGGCACCCGACGGACCGAGCAGCGCCACCCGCTCACCCGGCGCGACGACGAGGTCGATGCCCGACAGGGCCGCCACGTCGTGGCCGTCGGCGTGGTAGATGTGCACGAGCCCTCGCGTCACGACGCGCACCCCGCTCACAGCGACTCCCGCAGTCGCTCCGGCACGGCCCGGCCGACGACTCCGCGGGCAGCCAGCAGGGCCGCGCCGCCGACCACGGCGAAAGCGATCACCGCTGTCGCACCGATCGCGATCCAGGCCGGCGCCACATCGGGTGCCGGAACCGCGACCGGCTCGTCGAAGAGCGGCACCAGCGGCATCGCGAGCACGGCCCCGGCGACGCCGCACGCGGTGCCGAGCACCACCCCGGCCAGGACCGTCACGAGCTGTTCACGGCGCACCGCGGAGTGCAGCGCTGTCCGGGGAACACCGGCCACGAGCAGTCCGGCGAGGTCACGCGCGACGCCTCGCCACGAGGTCACGGCCACGAGGCCGACCACCAGAGCGGCGACGAGAAGTGCCACCAGCCCGGTGAACACGCCGAGCAGGCTGCCCCACCCGGTGGCCGACCGGTCGTAGTGCCGCGTCGCCTCCTCGGCCGTCGACGTCGACGTCACGGGGATGCCGCTCGCGGACAACGCCCGGGTGACGGCTCGGACGAGGGTCGGGTCCGGCGAGCCCAGCCACACCTGCAGCTCGG
>DATIAB010000184.1:0-13390 GCA_035458265.1 Ornithinibacter sp.
GAACCCTCGTCGCGGCACATGCCAAGGCGCTCTCGAACCGACTCGATCACCACCACCAGGAAGGCGCAGCATGACTCCCGACGAAATCCTCCAAGGGCTGTACGACCAGACGCTCGTCGGGAACGGCCCCGCGGTGCTGGATCTCACGCACCAGGCACTCGACAGCGGCATGGCCCCGGGCAGCATGCTCTTCGACGCGCTCATCCCGGCCCTGGAGGAGGTGGGGGCCCGGTTCGAGCGCGGCGACTTCTTCGTGCCCGAGATGCTCATCGCCGGACGGGCCATGGCCGGCTCGATGGAGGTGTTGCGCCCCCTGCTTGCCGAGACCGGCGTCGAGACGATCGGCAAGTTCCTCATGGGCACCGTCAAGGGCGACGTCCACGACATCGGCAAGAACCTCGTCAACATCATGCTCGAGGGCGCCGGCTTCGAGGTCATCGACCTCGGCGTCCAGGTCGCCCCGGAGAAGTTCGTGGCCGCCATCGAGCAGCACCAGCCCGACATCGTCGGGTTCTCGGCCTTCCTCACGACGACGATGCCGATGTTCAAGGCGAACATCAACGCCCTCCAGAAGGCGGGGCTGCGCGAGTCGGTCATCGTCATGGTCGGGGGCGCCCCGGTCACGCAGGAGTACGCGGATGCCGTCGGCGCGGACGGGTACGCGTCCGACGCGTCCGCGACGGTCAAGCGCGCCAAGGCCCTGCTCGAGGCCCGTCGGACGAAGGTGCCCGCATGAGCGCGCCCCTGCGCCGCACCGTGCTGCGGTCGGCGACCAAGGAGGTCGTCATCGCGGCCGACCAGCCGTTCTGCATCATCGGCGAGCGGATCAACCCCACCGGACGGCCCGTGTTCCAGAAGGCGCTGCGCGAGGGCGACCTGTCGATCATCGAGAAGGACGTCGCGGCGCAGGTCGCGGGTGGCGCCGACGTGCTCGACATCAACATGGGGGTGCCCCTGACCGACGAGGCCGACCTCCTCGTGCGCGCGATCCAGCTCGTCCAGCAGGTCTGCGACCTGCCGATCTGCATCGACTCCTCCGTCGTCGAGGCGCTCGAGGCCGGCCTGTCCGTCTACCGGGGCCGCGCGCTCGTGAACTCGATCACGGCCGAGGACGACCGGATGGCCGCCATCCTGCCCCTCGTCAAGAAGTACGACGCGGCGATCGTGGCCCTGCCCAACGACGAGGACGAGATCCCGATGGAGCACGAGAAGCGGCTCCTGCTCACCGAGAAGATCGTGCGCGTCGCGACGCAGGAGTACGGCATCGCGATCGACGACATCGTCATCGACCCGCTCGCGATGCCGATCGGGGCCGACTCCACGGTCGGCCGCGAGACCTTGGCGACCATCCGCGGCATCCGGGAGCGGTGGGGGCTCAACACGACGTGTGGTGCCTCGAACGTCAGCTTCGGGATGCCGGGTCGTCACGCCATCAACGCCGCCTGGCTCCCGCTCGCGATGTCGGCCGGCATGACGAGCGCGATCATGGACGCCCGCACGCCGCACGTCGTCGACGCGGTGCGCGCGGCCGACCTGCTCCTCGGCAACGACGAGTGGGGCTCGGCGTGGATCTCGACGCACCGGGCGCGCCAGGCAGTGGCTGCCGCCGCGGCTGCCGCTGAATCGGCGTGAGCGGGGGGCGAGGTCCGGGTGCGCCGTTCGAGGATGTCGTTGACGGCCTACGGCGCGAGGGCCTGCTCGAGCCCCCGCCCTCGGGTCCGGTGGTGGGAGAGACGCACGAGGGCACCGGTCGGGTGCAGCTGACGTTTGCCCCGGCCAACCGGACGTTCCGGGTTCCTCCCGGGGTGTCGGTCTTCGATGCGGCCTCGTGGAACGGCATCGCGATCGACTCCACCTGTGGCGGTCACGGCACGTGTCGCAAGTGCCTCGTGCGCGTGACGGCAGGCTCCGCACCCGTGACCCGGCACGACCGGCGGACGTTCTCCGAGGACCAGATCGGTGACGGCTGGCGCCTCGCGTGCCTGGTCAAGGCGACCCATGACCTCGGACTCGAGGTCCCCCCGCTCGTGACCCGCCCCAAGGCGTCGACGGTCGGTGTCGGGCGCCAGGTCATCCTGCGTCCCGGCGTCCAGAAGCGCTACGTGGAGCTCACCGAGCCCACCCTGGCCGACCAGCGAACCGACCTGCAGCGGCTGCGCGACGCGGTGGAGGACCTCACGCTCAACCCCGACCTCCACGCGCTGCGGCGGCTTCCGAAGGTGCTGAGGGACAGCGACTTCAAGGTCACGGCCGTCGTCGTCGACGAAGCGCTCATCGACGTCGAGCCGGGTGACACCACGAGCCGGCGGCACGCCATCGCCTACGACCTCGGCACGACCACCGTGGTCGCCACGCTCCTCGACCTCGACTCGGGCACCCCCGTCGCCGTGTCGTCCATGCTCAACAAGCAACAGCCCTTCGGCGGCGACGTCATCACCCGCATCAGCGCGACGATGATGGACCCGGACGCGCTCGGCCGGCTGACCTCGCTGGCGCGAGAGACGCTCGCCGAGCTTGCTCGTGAGGTGCTCGAGGAGGGCGGTGTCGCGCCGGACGAGGTCTACGAGGTCGCGCTTGCCGGCAACGCGACGATGACGGCCCTGCTGCTCGGCATCGACCCCGAACCACTCGGGGTGGCGCCCTTCATCCAGGTCAGCGCCGACTGGCCGGTCCTCCTCGCGGGCGATCTCGGGGTTGTCGTCCACCCGGGCGCCCGCGCGACGATCTTCCCCGCGCTCGGTGCCTACGTGGGTGGTGACATCGTCGCGGGGATGCTCGCGAGCGGGCTGGACCGCGACAAGCGGGTGCGCCTGTTCATCGACGTCGGCACCAACTGCGAGATCGCCCTCAGCGACGGTGACCGCATCGTCACCACGGCAGCCCCTGCCGGGCCGGCGTTCGAGGGTGGCGCCATCCGGTGTGGCATGCGCGCCGCCGACGGGGCCGTCGAGGTCATCAGGATCGACCCGGCCGCCGAGGACCCCGCCGCTGCCGTGACCCTCGGGGTCATCGGCGACGTCGAGCCCCGAGGGCTGTGCGGCTCCGGTCTGGTCGATGCGGTCTCCGAGCTCGTGCGCGTCGGCCTGTTGGACGCCTCGGGGCGGTTGGTGCCCGAGGAGGATGCCGCGCGAGACATGCCCCTGCTGGCCGATCGCCTGACCACGGTGGGGGAGGGTGAGCGGGTCTTCGTCCTGTACCGGCCGACGCCGGATGCGCCGGTGGCCGAGTCGGTCTACCTCTCGCAGAGGGATGTTCGCGAGCTCCAGTTCGCGAAGGCAGCCATCTCCACGGGATGGACCCTGCTGCTCGAGGAGCTCGGGGTGGCCGCGCGCGAGGTCCAGCAGGTCCTGCTCGCCGGGTCGTTCGGGTCATACCTCTCGCCGGCCTCGGCCGTGCGGATCGGTCTGGTCCCGAAGCTGCCGGTGCTGCGCATCGTCTCGGCGGGCAACGTCGCGGGAGAGGGCGCGAAGATGGTGCTCCTGTCCGCGCGCGAGCGTGCTGGTGCCGAGGCCATGCTCCGCGAGGTGGCCTACGTCGAGCTCTCCGACCGGCCCGACTTCAACGACCGCTTCATCGACCAGCTCGCCTTCCCGGTCTGACCCGGCCCGACGGCATGAGCACGCAGGAGCCCGGGTCGCACGCAGCACCTGCTGCGGGCGCCCCGAACGTCCGCGTCCGGGCAGGAACCCCACGGCGCACGGCGCTCGTCGCGTGCGGCGCGATCGCCCAGCCCGCGGCGGATGCCGTGGCTCGCCACGGCTGGGCGGTCGACATCCACCCCCTCCCGCCACTGCTGCACAACCGGCCCGAGCGGATCGCCGGTGAGGTCGAGCGACTCGTCGTCGAGCTGCGAGGCCGCTATGACCGGGTGGCCGTCGGCTATGCCGACTGCGGCACGTACGGCGCCCTGGATGCCGTGTGCGAGCGCCTCGGCGTGCCCCGCCTGGCCGGCCTGCACTGCTATGACCTCTTCGCCGGAGCGGACGCCGTCGTCGAGCTGTCCGAGCAGGAGCCGGGCACCTACCTGCTCACTGACTTCCTGGTGAAGTCGTTCTCCCGCACCGTGATCCACGAGCTCGGGCTCGACCGGCACCCCGAGCTGCGGGACGACTACTTCCGCCACTACACCCGGGTCGTGTGGCTCGTGCAGACCGACGACCCGGTCGAGCGAGCCGAGCTGCGGGCGCTGGCGCAGGAGGCGGCCGACCGCATCGGCCTGCCCCTGCAGGTGCGCCCCACCGGTGGCGGTGGGCTCGACCGAGCCCTGGCCCACCTCCTGGCGACCTAACGAGCGGCGAGGGCGGCGGACATCGCGCGCAGGTGCTCGGGTGCGGAACCGCAGCAGGCTCCGATGATGTCGATCCCGAGGTCGCGCAGCTCGAGGGCGTGCTCACCCATCGCCTCGGGTCCCACGGTGTAGACGAAGCGGTCACCGTCGAGAGCGGGCAGGCCGGCATTGGACTGGGCGACGAGCAGCAGCCCCTCGGGCCGAGCAGCCACGAGCTGCTCGGCGATCGTGCGCATGTCCTCGGGCCCCCGGCCGCAGTTGGCGCCGATGGCGTCGACACCCTCGACCGCCAGTGCCTGTACTGCTGCCGCCGGCGTGACGCCCATCATCGTGCGCAGGTTCGTGTCGAAGGACAGGGTCACCATGACCGGCAGCTCGGGGGCCACCTCGCGCGCTGCTGCGACGGCGGCCCCGGCCTCGCCGAGGTCGCTCATCGTCTCGATGAGGAGGAGGTCCGCTCCACCGGCGGCCAGCCCTCGAACCTGCTCGGCGAACAGCGCGCTCGCCCCCTCGGACGTCAGGGTGCCGAGCGGGTCGAGCAGCTCACCCGTGGGTCCGATGTCACCCGCGACGAGGGCGCCGTACCGGTCAGCGACACCTCGGGCGATGGCCGCTCCTGCGCGGTTGACCTCCTCGGCCCGGCCCGAGAGGCCGTGGGCGGCCAGCCGGGGCTCGGTGGCGCCGAACGTGTTCGTCGTGAGGATGCGGGCGCCGGCTGCGGCGTACTCGTCGTGGAGGCGCGCCACGGCATCCGGGTTGGTGAGGTTCCACGACTCGGCGCAGTCACCGACCGGCAGGCCGCGCTCCTGCAGGAGCCAGCCGTAGCCCCCGTCGAACACGGCGGGTCGGTCGGCGAGCAGGGTCAGGAGTCGGTTGTCCACCACACCACGGTACGAGTGGGTCGCCACCGGGGGGCGGTGTGTCTCACCGGGAGCGGCCCCGGGCGGCCAAGGCCTCGTCGAGCATCCGACGCCGCCAGGCCTCGATGACCTCGACCTGGTTGAAGGTGAAGATGTGCAGCCCCTCGACGCCCAGTGACTCGTTGCTGGCCAGGGCCGCCACCCTGCTGACGAAGCGGTCGGTCGAGAATCCGGGCGAGGCGATGCGGGCGAAGACCGACTTCTGCTTGCGCAGGAACCGCAGCGACTCCCCGACGCCGATCTTGGTCGCCATGCCGAGGAGCTTCGTGCGCTCCACCGGTCCCGGCACCCCGATGAGGAGTGGAAGGGTGACGCCGCGGCGACGCACCCGCTCGGCCCAGGTGGCGAGGTGCTCGGCATCGAACGTCATGTTGGAGACGATGTGGGTCGCGAAGTGGCGCTTGTCCCACATCGCCTGCACGGTGACGTCGTCGTCGATCGTCGGGTGCGACTCGGGGTACCCCGTGATCCCGATGTGGGTGAAGTGGTGGCCGAGCTCGTCGAGCTCCCTCAGGAGGTCGACCGCACCGTGGTAGGGCCCGGCGGGCGGGTCCGCGTCCCCGGCCGGCACGAAGAGGCCCGAGACGTCGTGCTCCTTCAGGCGCGCGACGATGTCGCTGAGCTCGGCGCGGCCCGACACCATGCGGGCGGCGAGGTGGGGCACCACCCGGTATCCGGAATCCGCCAGCGACGTGGCCAGGTCGAGCGTGGCACCGAGACCCTTGCCCGGAGCCGCCGTCACCGTCACGGGCACCGACAGCGGCACGTGGGCACGGACGGTGTCGCCGATCGTGGCCGTGGGCATGACCTCGTAGCGGGCACCCTGCAACAGGCGGGTGAGCGCTACGGTCGGCAACTCGTTGCTCATCATGCAACCTGTCTCGTCATGCGCACCGGATGATGCCTCAGCGTAGAGGGCGTCAGACGTCCGCGCTAGCGTTGCCGGACATGGATCCGGGGACCGAGGTGGACGCGGTTGCAGCGCGCCAGGACGTGCTGCCGCTCACGGGGGTGCCTGCGCCGCTGTACGCCGCGAGCCCCAGCAAGCTGCTCGCGTTCCTCGACTGCCCTCGCCGCTACCGCCTGCAGTACCTGGACCGTCCGACGCCGGCGCGTCGCGCTCAGCGGGCCCACACCTCGCTGGGCAACGCGGTGCACCATGCCCTGCGCGACTGGTGGGATCTTCCCGTCCGCACGCCGGATGCCGGCGCCACGTTGGTCGACCGCGCCTGGATCGACATGGGCTTCCGCGACGGTGAGCAGTCCCGACAGTGGCGAGAACGGATGCGCGCGGCGGTCTCGACCTACCTGGAGTCCGTCGACCCCCACACGTCGCCGATGGGGATCGAGCGCACCGTGTCGTTCGTCAGCGGCGACCTGCGGATGACCGGGAGGGTCGACCGGCTCGACGAGCGTGACGGTGAGCTGGTGGTCGTCGACTACAAGACCTCCCGCGTGCCGTCGTCCGATGACGAGGCGCGCACCTCGTTGGCGCTCGGCCTGTATGCCGCTGCCGTGTGGAAGATGTTCCGTCGTCGCACGCTGCGCGTCGAGCTTCACCACGTGCCGAGCGGCACCGTGGCTGCGCACGTGCACACCCCGCAGTCCCTGACCCGCAAGGTGGAGCAGGCCCGCTCGATCGCCCGCGATGCCCGGCGGGCCGACCTCGACTTCGCCGAGAAGGGCGGGTCGAGCGAGGCGTTCCCACCGCGGCCCGGCCCGCTGTGCGGGTGGTGTGACCTGCGCGCGCACTGTCCCGAGGGGCAGGCGGCCGGCCCGGAGAAGCTGCCCTGGGCTGCCCTCGAGGAGCCGACCCCGGTCGATGGCTGGGTCGCCCGCGATGACTCGTGACCGGCATCGCGCGTTCTGGCACCCTCGACGGATGGAGCAACGACTGTCGTTCGTGACCTTCGCCGTGCGTGACCTCGAACGGTCGCGGGCCTTCTACGTCCACGGGCTCGGGTGGGTGCCCGAGCTCGAGGTTCCCGGCGAGGTGCTGATGTTCATGGTGGGAGAGCGTCTCGTGCTCTCGCTGTGGGACCGGGCGGCGTTCGAGGCCGAGGTGGGGTCGCCGGCCCTCGACGGAGCGGGCGTGCCGCCCGTCAGTGTGGCGCACAACGTCGCGACGCCGGCCGAGGTGCGAGCCGTGCTCGAGCGTGCACGCAGTGCGGGGGCGACGGTCTCCGGGCCTGAGGCTCGTGAGTGGGGCGGGTACTCGGGGTACTTCGCCGACCCCGACGGCTTCCGCTGGGAGGTCGCCTGGAACCCTGGTCCGATCGGGCTGCTCGTCGTCCCCGACACCGACCCCGCTGCACTGGCAGCCGAGGTGAGCCACCGGGACGGTGGGAGCGGGAGGTGATGCGCGAACGGCATCCGGCGACCAGGTTCACCGAGCGGCTGGTGCTTCGCCAGTGGCGGGAGGACGACCGTGAGCCCTTCGCGCAGCTCAACGCGGATCCCGAGGTCATGCGCTACTTCCCGGCGCCGTTGGACCGCGGGCAGTCCGACGCCATGGTCGATCGCATGCACGACCTCATCGAGGAGCGAGGATGGGGGCTGTGGGCCGTGGAACGGCGGGACACGGGAGCGTTCGTGGGCTTCACCGGGTTGGCGGTGCCACGGCATCCGCTGCCGTTCCTGCCGTGCGTGGAGGTGGGGTGGCGCCTGGCCAGGCAGGCGTGGGGCCGGGGGTTCGCGACCGAGGCGGCGCGCGAGGCACTGCGGGTGGGGTTCGACGATCTCGGTCTGGCGGAGGTCGTCTCGTTCACGGCCGTGTCGAACACGCCCTCACGGGCCGTGATGGAGCGGTTGGGGATGGTGCGAGACATGGCCGAGGACTTCGACCACCCGGCGCTCGCCGTGGGCGACCCGCTGCGCCGGCACGTCCTCTATCGAACGGTCAGGCGGTGAGGGAACGACGCTGGTGGTAGGCGCGCAGGTTGTCCATGAGGACGTCGCGGATGAGCTCCGCCTCGGGGGTGTCCTGGGTGTCGACGGTCGCGAGGAGGTCCTCGATGTCCGACGGGGTGCGGTAGTGCGCCAGGTCGGCGCGCAGGGCGTTGTGAGTGGCGCGGGCCTCGCGGCGCTCGCGGAGCTCGTCCTTGACAGTGGTCCAAATGGTTGAGGTGTTCATGACTCAAGTGTCGGACGTGGGAAGCCATGCGTCCAATGAAATCCAAACATACGACTCATGCGATAGCGTCATGTCATGGACACGGATGCGCTGCGCTGGTTCCAACTCGTCGCCGACGGCTACACGGTCACCGAGGTCAGTGAGGTCTTCGGGGTGAGCCAACCCGGCGTCTCCCGGGCGCTCGCGCGCCTCGAGAAGGAGGTTGGCACACCGCTGCTTCGGCGCTCGGGTCGGGTGCTGCGGATGACACACGCCGGAGCGGCCTTCAAACGGCACGTCGACTCCCTCGTCAACGACCTCGACGACGGGCTCGCCGCCGTGAGCGAGCTCGTCGACCCGGAGGCAGGTGTCGTGACTCTCGCCTTCCCCCTCAGCCTCGGGTCGTGGCTCGTCCCGGGGCTGATCAGGGCCTTCCGCCGTGACCATCCCCGGGTCAAGGTCGTGCTGCTGCGCACCGCGGTGGGCGAGAGCGGTCGCGTCTCGCAGCACCTCGCGACCCGGTCCGCGGACATCGAGCTGACGACGCACCGCGTCCTGGGATCCGATGTCGAGTGGCGGCGCGTCCTCATCGAGCCCCTCGTCCTCGCGGTCGGGCTCGGTCACCCGCTCGCGGGGCGGGATGCCGTCTCGCTCGCCGAGGTGGCCGATGAGCCGTTCGTCATGCGTCGAGCACCCTCGGGCATGCGCAGCCAGACCCTCGAGCTGTGCCGGGCGGCCGGATTCGACCCGGAGGTCGAGCTCGAGGCCGACGACCTGCTCACCGTCCGCGGGTTGGTGGCAGCCGGGCTCGGCGTGGCCGTGGTCCCCGCCATGGGGTTGCCCGCCCCCACGACGTTCGCCCGCACCCGGCTGCTGCCCATCACCGATGCCGAGGCCCATCGCGAGGTCGGCCTCGCGTGGGTGCGAGGGCGGCCGCTGCTGCCCTCTGCCGAGGCCTTTCGACGCTTCGTCCTCGCCGAAGGGTCGCTGGGCGGCGAGCCCTCCCACGGGTGACACAATCGGGCCACTGCCCGCGGAACCCGGAAAGGCTGCCGATGGCGCCCAAGCGCAAGGCCACGATCATCGCCCTCGCGAACCAGAAGGGCGGGGTGGCAAAGACCACCTCCGTCGCGTCGCTCGGTGCCGCGTTCGCCGAGCAGGGCCGACGCGTCCTGCTCGTCGACCTCGACCCGCAGGCCTGCCTCACGTTCAGCCTGGGCGTCGACCCCGACACGGTCGAGTCCTCGGTGCATGACGTCCTCGTCGGGGGTGCAGAGGTCGCCGCGGTGATCGTGCGCTGCGAGGAGGGCATCGATCTCGTGCCCAGCACGATCGACCTCGCCGGCGCCGAGGCCGTGCTGCTGTCGCGTCCCGCCCGCGAGTACGTGCTGCAGTCGGCCCTGGACCCCGTCCGCCGCGACTACGACATCATCCTGCTCGACTGCTCCCCGAGCCTGGGTGTGCTGACGCTCAACGCGCTCACTGCGGCCCAGGGCCTGGTCATCCCGATGCCGTGCGAGATGCTCGGTCACCGCGGCGTCGGACAGCTGCTCGACACCGTGCGCGACGTCACGCGCATCCTCAACAAGAAGCTGCGGGTCATCGGCATCCTCCCGACGCTCTTCGACGGGCGGAGCAACCACTCCCGCGAGGTCCTCGACGACGTCGGCGAGCGCTACGGCCTGCCGGTCCTCTCGCCGCCCATCCCCAAGACGGTCCGCTTCGCCGAGGCGCCTGCGGTCGGCCGGTCGATCCTGTCGACCTCACGGACCTCCAAGGGGGCCAAGGCCTACCGCGAGGTCGCGGCAGCACTGCTCGAGCGCATCTGACCGAGCCCCGGCCCTGCCGAGGCACTGTGGGGTCGAACGGCATCCGAGGCGGGTGACCGGCATACAGTGCCGGTATGCCGACCTCGACACCTGCGCTCATCGCCGACTCCGCGACCTCGGGCTTCCGCCAGGGACGCATCGAGCGCCGCGACCTTCGCCCCGACGACGTCCGCATCGCCATCGCCTATGCCGGGATCTGCCACTCCGACATCCACACGGTGCGCGAGGAGTGGGGACCGGCCCACTTCCCGCTGACCGTCGGCCACGAGATCGCCGGGACGGTGCTCGAGGTCGGCGACGAGGTGACCCGCCACGCCGTGGGAGACCGGGTGGGCGTCGGCTGCCTGGTCGACTCCTGCGGAGAGTGCGAGCCGTGCAAGGACGGGATGGAGATGTTCTGCACCAAGCCGGCCGTGGGGACCTACAACGCCAAGGGCTACGACGGCGAGTGGACGATGGGCGGCTATGCCCAGCAGGTCGTCGTCAGCGAACGGATGGTGCTGCGCATCCCCGACACCATGGAGCTCGACGTCGCGGCGCCCCTGCTGTGTGCCGGAATCACGACCTACTCTCCGCTGCGTCGCTGGGGTGCCGGCACGGGGCGCTCGGTCGCGGTCGTCGGGGTGGGCGGCCTCGGCCACATGGGCGTGAAGATCGCCGCGGCGATGGGCGCGACGGTCACGACGATCTCGCGGTCGGACGCCAAGGCGGCGGATGCCGTGGCGCTGGGTGCCAGCGCGCACATCGCCACGAGCGACGCCGCCGCGATGCGAGCGGCCAAGGGCACCTTCGACATCGTGCTCAACACGGTGAGCGCCGACATCCCGATCGCCGACTACGTGCGCCTGCTCAAGCCGGCCGGGGTCGTCGTCAACGTCGGCCTGCCGCCCTCGCCCTACTCGATCTCGCCGGGCTCGCTCATCGGCGGCAACAAGGCGGTGGCCGGGTCCTCGATCGGCGGGATCGCCGAGACCCAGGAGATGCTCGACTTCTGCGCCGAGCACGGCATCGCGGCGACCATCGAGGTCGTCTCGGCCGATGAGGTCGACGAGGTCTGGGACCGGGTCGTCGACGGCGACGTGCGGTACCGCGCGGTCATCGACACGAGCACCATCACGCCGGCGGGTTGAGGGGTCGGGCGCCGTCAGTCCAACCGCACGCGCTCGCCGACGCGTGGGACCACCGCGGTCCAGCCGAGCTCCCTCGCGACGCGGTCGGCCAGGGCCCGTGACGCCGCCGGCTCGCCGTGCACGGCGTACAGCGTCGTGGGTGCGGTCTCGCAACGGCTGAGCCACTCGATGATCTCGTCGGAGTCGGCGTGCACCGAGAACTCCGGGTCGTTCACGACCTCGGCGCGCACGGGCACGTAGCGGCCGTGCATCTTGACCTCCCGGGCTCCGTCGAGCAGGTCCCGCCCGCGAGTTCCGACGGCCTGGTAGCCGGTCAGCACGACACAGTTGCGGGAGTCGCCGAGCTGGTGGGCGAGGTGGTGCACGACCCGGCCACCGGTCGCCATGCCCGAGGCCGAGATGATGACGCACGGATGCCGCGGCACGTTCAGCGCCTGGGACTCGACCGCGTTGCGCACGACGCGCAGGTCCGGGACGCCGAGGGTGTCGACGACCCACCCGGGTGGGAGGAGGCCGGGGTCGACCGTCGCCAGGTAGCGGCGGTAGACGTCCAGGGCCCGCGACGCCATCGGGCTGTCGAGGTGGACGGGCACGGTGGGGACTGCCCCACTCGTCATCAGCTCCCCCACCCGCAACAGGACGAGCTCGGTGCGGTCGATGGCGAAGGCTGGGACCAGCACGGTGCCGCCTCGCGCGACGGTGCGTCGGATCGCCCCGGCCAGGACGTCGTCGGCCGGGTCGGTGGACCTACGGGGATGGGTGCGGTCGCCGTAGGTCGACTCCACGACGATGACGTCCGCAGACGGGGGGTTCTCGCGGCGGGGAACCAACGGGTGGTTCGGGCGACCGAGGTCGCCGCTGAAGAGGACGGTCGACCCTGCGGCATCGATGAGCACGCTCGCGGCACCGAGGATGTGCCCCGCCGACTGCAGGGTCACGGTGACGT
Organism: Ornithinibacter sp.; assembly: GCA_035458265.1. GTDB lineage: Bacteria > Actinomycetota > Actinomycetes > Actinomycetales > Dermatophilaceae > Fodinibacter. Next base: position 12,226 of record DATIAB010000184.1, read on the forward strand.
CCTCGGTGAGGGGCACGTCGTCGTGCAGCGGCACCGGGCGAAGGAGCGGCAGGGTCTGCTCCACGTCGCGCTCGTCGTAGAGGGGCAACGCCGGACGGTGCCGGGAGAACCCTGCCTGGTTGGCGTACTCCGCGTCCTCCTGCTGGAGTCGGGCGCTGTCGCGCAGCACGATCGCCGTCAGCTCCGCAGTCTGGGCCGTGCACAGGACCGGCGCTGCCAGGCCGTCACGAACCAGCCGCGGGAGGTAGCCGCAGTGGTCCAGGTGCGCGTGGGTCAGGACGACGCCGTCGAGGCTCGCCGGATCGACCGGGAGGTCGTCCCAGTTGCGCTGCCGCAGCTCGCGCAGCCCTTGGTAGAGGCCGGCGTCGACGAGCACGCGAGAGGAGTCGGTCTCGACGAGGAACCGGCTGCCGGTCACGGTGCCGGCGGCCCCCCAGAACGTCAGCGTGGGGCTGCTCACGCCTCGATTGTCCTCCTCGCTCCCGGCCCGGGGTCGGGTCGGCAGGCGACTCCTTCCTCACACCACCTCGCGTCCTGGGGTGGCGGGCACGACCACGAAGGGCCGCACCGATGGTGGGTGCGGCCCGTCGTCGTGGACGTTCAGCTGGCGGTCTCGCCCGCCGGGCGCCCACCGCGGGTGCGCCGGCGGCTGCGGCTGCGCGCAGGGCGATCTGCTCCGCCCTCGGGTCGGGTGTCATCGCTGCGGGGTGCACCGCGGGTGTCGGTACTGCGGGTGTCGGCACCGCGGGTGTCGGCACCGCGACCGCGGCTGTCTCCTGAGCGACCCCGGCCGCCCTGTCCGCCCTGTCCGCCGGACGGGCCCCTGCGCCCAGCACCCTTGCCGGTCTCGCCGAGGTCCTCGAGCACCTCGGCGCCCAGTCCCTCGCGGGTCTGCTGCGCCCGGGGCAGGCGGCCCTTGCTGCCGACCGGGATGTCGAGGTCGGAGTACAGGTGCGGGCTCGAGGAGTAGGTCTCCATCGGCTCCGGCATGCCGAGGTCGAGCACCTTGTTGATCATGGCCCAGCGGTGCAGGTCGTCCCAGTCGACGAACGTGACCGCGATGCCGGTGTTGCCCGCGCGGGCGGTGCGACCGATGCGGTGCAGGTAGGTCTTCTCGTCCTCCGGGCACTGGTAGTTGATGACGTGGGTGACGTTCTCGACGTCG
>DATIAB010000185.1:0-4443 GCA_035458265.1 Ornithinibacter sp.
GCGGTATGTCGTGCCCCATGCCGTCATACCGGCGGAAGCGGGCGCCGGGGATGCGTCGCGCGGTGTCGCGGCCGGCGTGCCAGCGGATGAGGGGGTCGTCGGTGCCCGAGATCACGAGCGTCGGGGCGGTGATGGACTCGAGCGGCTTTGACCGGTGGGCCCTGCCTGCCGCGAGCTGGCGTTGGGTGGTCGACGGGTCGTGGGGGGCTCGCTCGTCGCTGATCCGGGCCGCGGCCCGGGCCCACGCTTCTGGGAAGGGGTAACCGGGAGAGGCGAACGCACGGTAGACCTCGACCATCGCTTGTGAAATCGCCCGGGCGCTACTTCTGGCGGTAGGCGTCCGCGCGGTGTTCGATGGCGATGATCGTGACCTGGTCACCTATCCGACAGATGATGCCGGAAGTCGCCGCGTCGGGCGCTGTCCAGGCCCCCCAGCTCGAACCGGAGGGCCTTGCCCACTCGCTGGGGGTTCTCCGCCAGTGCGCCGTAGGAAACTCGACGACCGCGGCGGCGACCTTCTCGGGCAGCCGCACGAGGGCCCGCTTGGCCGTCGGCGACCACGCTATCTTCCACGGTTCGACCTCAGCGGCGCAGCAGCGCCAGCGCCTCGTCCTTGGTCAGGACCTCGCCCTCGCCCCGGTCCAGTTCGCCCAGGCTGTCGCGGATCTGGCCCAGCAGACGCGGCTTGCCCATCAGGTCGAGGGTCTCCTCGAGCGACTCGAGGTCGTCGATCGAGACGACGACGGCGGCCGGGCGACCGTGCTTGGTGATGACGACTCGGCCGTGTTCACGCTCCACCTGGTCAACGACCTCGGACAGGCGGTTCTTCACGTCCTTCAATGCCATCCGGCCGTCATTCGTCATGGCTACAAGTGTGGCCACAAACGTCGCCACCCTCATGCGGTTCGCGCACCAGTCTCGGACCGATGCCATCCGATCCGTCACCGCTCGCCACTCACCGCGGCCACGATCCCCGGATCCCGTCTGCGCCTCCAGCGAGCCGTGCTCTCGCGCAGCGCGACGGGAGCCTCTACGTGGACTCGCTCAAGGGGCGCCGGGCACGCACCGGCCGCGATGACAATGGACCTCTACGGCCACGTCATCGACCGGAACCTCTGGGAGGCCGCCGACCGGGTCGGGGGCACCACTGGGGCACGCGGCAAGGCCGAGGTCGACGGAAAGGCCCCCTCGACCGGCGTCGTGGGGGCCTGACCTGCGGTGCTGCTGCTGAGCCGCCTATCGGAATCGAACCGATGACCTATTCATTACGAGTGAATCGCTCTGGCCGACTGAGCTAAGGCGGCAGGTGCCCGAGCAGGCTCAGGCACGCCGCACGAGTATACGAGTCGACCGCGGTCGGCGCGAATCCCTGCCCGCTCCCTCCCACAGCGAAGGGGGAACCAGCGGGCGGACACGGTGCGTCCCACACCCATGGCCACCAACACCACCCTTCGCTACGCCACGCTCGCCGCTCTCGGCACCCTTGCCCTCGCCGCAGCCGTCACCGCCGGAGCCGTCCTCAGCGGCAACCGCGCGGCGGCCATCGCCCCCACGACCACGACGGCCGGCCAGCCGGCCGGCATCACGGTCACCGGGACCGGCACCGTGGAGGGCACCCCGGACACCCTGCGGCTCGACATGGGGGTCGAGGTCACGGAAGCATCCGTGGCCGAGGCCCTCGACCGTGCCAATGCCGTCGCCACCCGGCTGCACGAGGCCCTCGAGAAGGCCGGCGTGGAGAAGGACGACCTCCAGACGACCGGCCTGACCATCAACCCGACGTACGACTACCCGGCATCCGGGGGGTCGCCGGTGCTGCGGGGCTACACCGTCAGCGAGTCGGTCAGCGCCACGCTGCGCGACATCGACGAGGCAGGGGCGGCCATCTCGGCCGCCGTGTCGGCGGGCGGCGACAACGCTCGGGTCCACGGCATCAGCCTCGCGCTCGAGGGCACCGGCCCGCTCCTCACCGATGCCCGCACCCGAGCCGTGGAGGACGCGAGGGCCAAGGCCGAGGCCTATGCGAAGGCGGTCGGCCGCGACCTCGGCACGCTGGTGAGCATCACCGAGCAGGTCTCGACCCCCAGCCCGATCGCCTACGGGCGAGAGAGCATGGACGCTGTAGCCTCGTCAGCCGTCCCGATCGAGCCCGGGAGCCAGGACGTCGGCGTCACCGTCACGGCGGTCTACGCCTTCGGCTGAGCCCGACCCCTCCTGACGGAGCTCAGCAGGACAAGCCGTCCTCGGGCACCGTGCCCTCGAGGTAGAACTCGTCGACCGCGTCGTCGACGCAGCCGTTGGATCGGGTGTAGGCCGTGTGTCCGTCCCCGTCGAACGTGATGAGTGAGGCGTCGGCGAGCTGGTCGCGCAGTCGGACGGCCCACTCGTAGGGGGTGGCCGGGTCGCGAGTGGTCCCGATGACCACGATCGGCGAGGCCCCGGCCGCCGAGATGGTCTTCGGTGAGCCCGTCGGCTCCACCGGCCAGAAGCCGCAGGGCAGCGAGCTCCACATGAGGAACGGCCCCCACGTCGGTGCCTCGGTCACGGATTCCTGCGCGAGCAGCGCCCGCTCGCCGACGTCGTCACCATCGGGTTTGTCCAGGCAGTTGACCGCGTAGATGACTTCCATGATGTTGCCGGCGTACTGGCCACCCGGGTTGCGGTCGGCGTACTGGTTCGCGAGCTGCATGAGCGAGGTACCGTCGCCGTCGAGCGCCTCGGCCATGGCGTCCACGAGGGTTCGCCACTGGCCCTGGTCGTACATCGCCGTGGCGATGCCGAGGGAGGCCCAGCCCTCGGTGAGGGCGGGTACGGCGTTGTCGCCCGTCTTCGGGATCGGGTTCGCGTCGACGGTGAGGAGGAACGACCGCAGCCCCTCCATGACCTCGTCGACGGACTCCCCGAGCGGGCAGTCTCCCTCCTCGACGCAGTAGGCGGCCCACTCGCGGGTCGCCCGCTCGAAGCCCTTGGCCTGCCCGAGGTTGATCTCCTCGGGAGTCAGGTCGGGAGCGACGACGCCGTCGAGCACCATGCGGCCGACCTGGGCCGGGAAGAGGTCGGCGTACACGGTGCCGAGGTACGTGCCGTACGACTTGCCGAGGTAGGTGAGCTGCTCCTCCCCGAGCGCTGCGCGCAGGATGTCCATGTCGCGCGCGGCATCCTGGGTCGACACGTGCCCGAGCAGCGGGCCGGCGGTGCTCGCGCACCCCTGGCCCAGGCCCTTCGCCGTCGCGGCGAACTCCTGCTCCTCGGCCGGGTCGTCGGGCGTCGGGTCCGAGCCGAGGAAGGTGTCGAGCTCGGAGTCGGTGAGGCAGTCGATCGGCGCCGAGCGCCCCACGCCCCTCGGGTCGAAGCCGACGACGTCGTAGGCGTCGCGCACACCCTTGCCGACGATGAAGTCGGCAGCGCGCGCGTAGTCGACCCCGGACCCTCCGGGCCCCCCGGGGTTGACGACCAACGAGCCGATGCGCCGGGAGTCGCGCCGCGCCGGCACCTTGATGACCGCCACCTCGAGGGTGTCGCCCTGCGGCGCCGCGTAGTCGACCGGCACCTCGAGGGTGGCGCACTGGGCGCCCTCGCAGTCGCTCCACTGCAGCTGCTGCTGGTAGAAGGACGCCAGGTCCTCCGACCCCGGCGGTGGGGTCTGAGGGGCGACGGACACCGGGGCGCTGCCACCGGATCCACCGAGCGGGGGAAGGGTGCACCCCGAGACCAGCAGGGCGGCGACCGTCGCACCGGCGAGGGCAGCGATGCGGCGGCGGCTCATGGCGGCACGATAGGCGAGCAACCTGCGCCGTGCGGAATCGAGCAGGTCACGATCCGGTCCCGGTCGGGGTCACTCCACGGGCGGGACAAGGCCCGGATGCCGTCGCGTCGCCTCAGCGGGGCAGCCGCAGTTCCAGGGCCATCGCCTCGAGGGCGAGCAGGGGGCTGACGTTCGCACCGATCCGCTCGCGGGCCGTGCCGATCGCGTCCATCGACCGCAGGAGGGCCTCGGCCTCGAACACCTCACTGACCCGCTGGACCACCTGCCGGCTGTCCTCGTTGACCAGGGCTGTGCCGGCTCCGGTGCGCATGACGAGCGCATCGCGGTACACCGAGAGCAGGTCGACCAGCGCCCGGTCGATGACGTCTCGGGTGAACCGCGTGGCCCGGGTCTTCTGCTCCTTCTCGAGCGAGGACAGCTGGGAGCGGATGTGCGGGGGCTGGGTGCGGGCGGACAGGTCGGCACCGAGCACCTCCATGAGCCGCGTGCGCTCGGCGGCGTCGCGTTCCCCGGATGCCGCGGCCGACTCCTCCGTGGCGATCGTCATGATGTCGCTCGCCGCACCGACCGCCTCGCCGACGCTGACGATCCTCGCCGCGAGCCCGATGACGTCATGGCGGCGGATGCGCGCGTGCTCGTCCCTGGCCAACCGGCGGGCCAGCCCCACGTGCGACTGC
>DATIAB010000186.1:0-5445 GCA_035458265.1 Ornithinibacter sp.
CATGCGGCGGATCATCCAGAGCAAGAAGCTCCAGCACGTGCGGTACGACGTCCGGGGCCCGATCCTCGTCGAGGCCCAGCGGCTCGAGGCCGAGGGGCACGAGATCCTCAAGCTCAACATCGGCAACACGGCACCGTTCGGCTTCAAGGCGCCGGAGTCGATGGTCGCGGACATCGTGCACAACCTGCCCGACAGCCAGGGCTACGCCGACTCGCGCGGCATCTACTCCGCCCGCACGGCCGTCGCGCAGTACTACCAGTCGCGCGGGCTCACCGAGACCAACGTCGACGACATCTACATCGGCAACGGCGTCTCCGAGCTGATCACGATGGTGCTCCAGGCGTTCGTCGACGACGGCAACGAGATCCTCGTCCCGGCGCCGGACTACCCGCTGTGGACCGGCGCGGTGTCACTGTCCGGCGGCACCCCCGTGCACTACCGCTGCGACGAGGGCAACGGCTGGAACCCCGACCTCGAGGACATCGAGGCCAAGATCACCCCGAACACCCACGCGATCGTCATCATCAACCCGAACAACCCGACCGGGGCCGTCTACTCGCCCGAGACCGTGCGGGCCATGGTCGACGTCGCCCGCCGGCACGACCTCGTCGTCATGGCCGACGAGATCTACGAGAAGATCATCTTCGACGACGCCGTGCACCACCACGCGGCGACGTTCGCCGAGGACGACGTCCTGTGCCTGACCTTCAGCGGGCTGTCGAAGGCCTACCGGGTGTGCGGATACCGCGCCGGCTGGGTCATGGTCTCGGGCCCCCAGCACCTGGCCACCGACTTCCTCGAGGGCCTGACGCTGCTGGCGAACATGCGGATGTGCGCGAACGTGCCCGCCCAGCACGCCATCCAGACGGCGCTCGGTGGCTACCAGTCGATCACCGAGCTCATCGTGCCCGGCGGCCGCTTCTACGAGCAGAGCAAGCTGGCCGCGCGCCTGCTCAACGAGATCCCCGGGGTCTCGTGCGTCGAGCCGATGGGCGCGCTCTACTGCTTCCCCCGCCTGGACCCCGAGGTCTACCCGATCGAGAGTGACGAGGCCTTCGTCATCGACCTGCTGCGGGCCAAGAAGATCCTCGTGACGCACGGCACCGGCTTCAACTGGTTCGAGCCCGACCACTTCCGGCTCGTCACCCTGCCCGACGTCGACGTGCTGACCGAGGCCATCGGGCGCATCGCCCACTACCTCGAGACCATCCGGGCCTGACGCCGGTGTCGACGCCGGTGTCGGGCGCTGGCGCGGCCTCGCCGGTCTCCTTCGGCGTGCTCGGCACCGTCGCGCTGGGCGGGGTGGTCGGATCGCTCGGCCGGTACGCGGTGGGAGTGGCCCTGCCGCACCCGGTGGGCGGGATCCCGTGGGCGACCCTCGTCGTGAACGTCACCGGCGCCTTCGCCATGGGGCTGCTCGTCGCCTACCTCGTCGACCGCCCGGGGGTGCACCGGCTGGCGCGGCCGTTCGTCGGCGTCGGGGTGCTCGGGGGGTGGACGACGTTCTCGGCCCTCGCGATGGATGCCGTGGCGCTCGGCGCCGCCGACCGCGCCCAGCTCGCGCTGGGCTACGTCACGGCGACCTTCCTCGTCGGGACGCTCGCGGTGGCGGCGGGCTCCCTGCTCGGGCGACGTGTCTGGCCCGGACCATGACCGTGGTCGACGCCCTGCTCGTGGCGGTGGGCGCGGCGCTCGGGGCTCCGGCGCGCTACCTGACCAACCACTGGGTGCGCGAACGCCTCGGCGGCACCCCGGCCGCCGGCACCCTGCTCGTCAACGTCGTGGGGTCGTTCGTCCTGGGGCTGCTCGTCGGGGCCGGGGCGACCGGAGCGCCGATGGCGCTGATCGGCATCGGCTTCTGCGGCGCGCTCACGACCTTCTCGACCCTGGCCCTCGAGGTGTGGGACGCGATGGACGACGACCGGCGCACCCAGGCAGTGGCGAACGTCGTGCTGTCGCTGGCCCTCGGGGTGGGCGCCGCCTGGCTCGGCTGGACCCTCGCCTCGCCCTGAGAGACGCCCGCCGGACAGCGGGATGCCGCCCGCTCGGGTGAGCGGACGGCATCCGGGGTGGTGCTGGGCGGTGCTGACTACTGGACGACGCCCAGGGCGTTGACGATGCCGTCGCCGTAGAAGCCGTTGAAGTCGGCGGTGCCGACACAGGTCGCGGTGAACTCCGCGGAACGGCCCACGTCGGTGTACGACTGGGTGCCGCCCGCGGGGCAGGCGTGGTCGGTCGCGGTGCCCATGAGAACCTCACGCACGGTGTCGGGAGCCAGGCCGAAGCCGGCCTTGCCCATGACGTTGCCGTGTGCGGAGACCGCGAGCGCGGCGACGCCGGCAGCGTGCGGAGACGCCATCGAGGTGCCCTGGAGGAACTGGTAGTACCCGCACTCCTCGCCCTTGCCGGGGACGGTCCGGCAGTCCTTCATCGTGCCGAACGACTCACCGATCGGCGTGATGTCGCCGAACTCGTCGACCTGGCCCTCGTCCTGCAGGACGTTGAGCGGAGCCGTCGAGAGGATCTGGTTCTCGACGGTGCGGAAGGTGTCGGTGCCGAGACCGTCACGGAACCAGCCACCGGGCGCGGAGACCTCGATCTCGCCGGAGTCCAGGTCAGTGGTGTAGTTCGAGAAGTCGGACTTGCGCTCCGACGGGCCGAGTGACGAGACGCCGATGACGTGCGGGCCCTCGACGGGGAGGTCGAAGCAGGTGGCGTTGTCGATGGTGCGCTCGTGCTCGGTGCCACCCGGGTAGTCCGGGCTGCTGAAGTCCGGGCGCGGGTTCGACAGGTCCTCGTGGCTGTTGCCGAGGGCCCCGACGAGGGTGACGCCCTTGTCGTGGGCGTAACCCAGCGCGCGGTGCATCGTCGCGATGATGAGGTCCTGCTCGGCCGCCTGCTCCGGGGTGTCCTCCGGGGCGCCGCCCTCGCAGTTGTAGAGCCACGGGTCGACGTAGAACGACATGTTGACGACGTCGAGCCCGGCGTCGCCGGAGTAGGTGAGGGCGTTGGCGGTGGCGCTGAGGAAGAAGTAGCCGCTGTCCTGACCGGCTCGCACGTTGACGATGCCGACGTCCGGGGCCACGCCGGAGACGCCGATGCCGTTCATCGCGGCGGCCATCGTCCCGGCGACGTGGGTGCCGTGGCCGTTGTCGTCGTGGTCGGCCGGGTCGACGCAGCCCTCGTACTCACAGGCCCCGTCGACGTCGGTCATGTCGACGGTGAAGTTGCGTGAGAGCCGGTGGTCGAAGTTGGCGGCGAGGTCGGGGTGGCTGCCGTCGACGCCGGTGTCCATGACACCCACCTTGACGCGCTTGTCACCCATCTCGGTGAGGTGCGCCTCGGGAGCGTTGATCATGTCCATGCCCCACAGGTAGGAGTCGAGCGGGTCGCTGGCCCCCTTGGCCCCCTTGGTCGAGTGGGCGCTGTTCCCGCTGGACCGGCCCGGCGAGGACTGGTGCTCCTTGAGGACCAGGTCCTTGACGGGACCGGCGTCGGGCGCCCGCCCCACGACGCCGTCGCGTGCGGCAGCCTGGACCCCCTCGAGGGCCCGGGCCGCAGTGAGGAAGTCGCTCGAGGTCGACCGGACCGAGACCAGGCCGATGGCGGTGTTGACCGACGTGACGGTCGCCCCGGCGGCGTTGAGGGCCGCCGCAAGTGCCTTGACATCAGCACCCGCCTTCGCGAGGACGACGTAGGTCCCCCCTGACCCGGCAGCGGCGACTGCGGCGGTCGTGACGGTGGCGGCCGGCTGGACCGCCGCCGTTGCCGCGGTGGCACCGAGCGCGCTCGTGGCGAGGGCCACGGCTCCGGTGATGGCAATGATGCGAGATCGTCGCATGCGTGTGTCTCCTGACGTCAGGTTCGGGCCACATCGTCGTGGCCCACGGGCCAACGTAGGGCACGAACCGGCTGGACGGGCGGTTGCGGGCCGTATGCTCGGGGAATGCGCCGACGCACCGCTCGAGCCGTCCCCGACGTGTTCGAGACCTTCGCCCACCGGGTGGACGACTCGGCAGAGGGCCCGATCGAGGCTCCCGCCGTCGGCGTCGTGGCGCGTTCGGCCGGGATCGGGCTGGCCCTCATGGTGCTGACGTCCTTCGCCTTCGTCGCCGGGGCCTGGCTCGCATCCCGCGCACGCCCGGACCTGGTGTTCTCCAACCTGGCGTGGGAGGGCCTGGTCATCGCCGGGTGGTCCCTGCTCTGGGGTGCCCTCGCCGCCGCCATCGTGCTCGCCGCCGGCGTGGTCGCCGTCGGGCTGCCGTGGGTTCGGCGTCAGCGCGGGGCGCGCTCGACCCCGACCTCGACCCCATAGGTCCAGCCGGGGCGCAGCGGCAGGGTGTCGCCGCTCCAGAACCGCCCCGGGTCGTACCAGTTCATCGGCACGTCGTCGTGCAGGATGCCCATCTCCTCGAGCGTCACGCCGACGACCTCGGCGCAGTAGACGGCGTCGGGGCGGCTCGACTTCTCCTGCGCCGCGCGCTTGGACAGGTACGCGTCGCGACCGCGCAGCCAGCGCCAGGCCATCCCCACGGTCGTCGGGAACGAGACCCCGTTGAGGCGGGCGATGGTGCGCAACACGGCATCCTCCTGCTCGCGCCCGACCTCGGGGGTGAGCTGACGCACCCAGGCGCCCTGCCCGTACCTCACCTGCCACGTCGTCACCGCCTCGCGCAGGTCGTGCAGCTGCACGCCCCGGTGGTGGTCGCCGGTCCAGTGGTCGCGCAGCGACCGACCGAGCTCGGCGTGCCACATGAGCGGGGGGAGGTCGTCGAGGACGACGGCCATGCCGACGTGGTTGACCGGGGCGTTGCTCGCGGTCTGGATGACCCGGTCGGCCACCGACCCCCCTCGAAAGAGCCACAGGTCGCCCGTGCGGGTGGCGTCGACGGCCTCGTCGAACGGGACGGTGGTCCTGCGGGCTCGCGTCGGCATGCGCACAGTCTGCCCACACCCGGGCCCCCTGTGCCGCAGCCTTTCCGCCTGTTCACGCACGTGGCGACGATGTCCTGACACCCCCGTGCACCGTCGCTAGGGTGAGGGCCATGCCCCCCTCGAACCGCGTGTGGAAGATCGCCGGCATCGCCGGGCTCGTCGGCGTCGTCGCGACGGGGGCCCTGGTCGCCCGCAACGAACGCGAACGCCGCGCCTACACCCCCGACGAGGTGCGCGACCGGCTGCAGGAACGCCTCCAGGAGGCAGCGCCGACCGCGGACCCGGAGCGGTGAGGGCGCACGCTAGGGCACGACACGCCGTGAGGTGCGGCGACACGCCGATGACTTTTCTCATTTTCATGACACGTCAATCACACCGGGGCTAACGTGACCGACGCGTCACCATGGCGCGCTGGGCAACCGGTCTGTGGGGAACATGAGTCGCACGAGGTGGGACGGCGAAGCGGGTGAGGGTTCACCCGCGGCGATCCCCCACGCCCGGCCGCACCTC
>DATIAB010000187.1:0-5007 GCA_035458265.1 Ornithinibacter sp.
CCGATCGCGATCCAGGCCGGCGCCACATCGGGTGCCGGAACCGCGACCGGCTCGTCGAAGAGCGGCACCAGCGGCATCGCGAGCACGGCCCCGGCGACGCCGCACGCTGTGCCGAGCACCACCCCGGCCAGGACCGTCACGAGCTGTTCACGGCGGACCGCGGAGTGGAGGGCTGTCCGGGGAACACCGGCCACGAGCAGTCCGGCGAGGTCACGCGCGACGCCTCGCCAGGAGGTCACGGCGACGAGGCCGACCACCAGAGCGGCGACGAGAAGTGCCATCAGCCCGGTGAACACGCCGAGCAGGCTGCCCCAGCCGGTGGCCGACCGGTCGTAGTGCCGCGTCGCTTCCTCGGCCGTCGACGTCGACGTCACGGGGATGCCGCTCGCGGACAACGCCCGGGTGACGGCTCGGACGAGGGTCGGGTCCGGCGAGCCCAGCCACACCTGCAGCTCGGACCCGGGTGGAGCCGCGCCCCCGACCCGCAGCTGCGCATCGAGGTCGGCGAGCGCCCCGCGGTCGGTGAGCGCCGGCAGCGAGTCGACCCGGGCGATGGCGTTCGAGACGACGGGCCGGCCCCCCAGACCGATGAGGGAGAAGGTGTCGCCGACGGCGTCAGCGGGTGGCTGCCCCGCGAGCACCACCGGCACGGGGCTCGGCACGTCTGCCCTCGGCGACAACACCCGGCGGGCGGTGTTGTCGAACTCCACGACGAGATCGGCGCCCGCTCCGGACACCTGCTGGATGCCCTGCCCTGCGGTCACCTCGGGGGGCAGCCACTGGTCGGCGCCGCCCACCTCCAGCGGTTGCCCGTCGAGCGAGATGTCGGACAGCTCGAGCCGACCCACGACGTGCTCGGCCAACGGGTCCGTGCCGCGCACCCAGAAGCCCGCCAGCCGGCATCCGGCAGGGCACAGCACCGGGGCGTTCACCGAGCCACTGCCGGCCGCGGTCTGGGGAAAGGTGCCGAGGTCGCGGTCGAACACGGTGCCGTCGGGGGTGGTCACGGTGATCCCGAAGCGCACCGGGCCGGGGCCGACGCCCAGGTCCCCGGGGGGGATGCCGAGCGGCAGGCTGCCGGGTGCGTCCACCGGGTCGTCGGCCGCGCGGAAGTCCGAGAGCTCCCAGGAGAGGTCGGCCGTGAGGATGCCGTCGTCGAGCACGAGGCTGGGCGCCACGGCGGGGGTGAGGGCGGCCAGCTCGGCCGTGGGAACGGCGTACCCGATCCGGGCGAGCTCGCCCGGGCGGGCCAGCAGGGTCGGCACGGCCGCCGGGTCGCGAGGGCGGATGACGACGACCGGCGTCGCGTGGGCCCTCTGGTCCGCGGGCAGCGCGTCGACAGCCGCAGCGAGCGCCGAGGGGAGCGTCGAGTCGGTCTCCAGCACGACGGGCGCCCCGGTCTCCAGCTCGCCACGGGCAGCGCGGTTCTGGGCACCCACGACGACGGAGTTGGCCGCGAAGGTCGCCAGGGCTGTCGCGGTGGTGATGACGACGAGCACGTGCCGCAGCGCGGGCCGGCGCGCCAGCGACAGGGCCGCGACCCCTGCGGGGAGTCGACCGCCGCCAAGCGCGCGCTTCCCGGCACGGGTCGCGAGTCGACGCAGCACTGCGGCCCCGAGCAGCCCGACCGCCAGGGCGAGGAGCAGCGGCGTCAGCACCGCCGACGGACCCTGGACATCACCGGTGAGCAGCCCGAGCACCGCGATGGACGCGACCACGACCACGACGACGTCCAGCACCCCGAGCCCACGGGTCGCTGCTGGCGGGACCCGGCGCAGGAGGGCGGCGATCGGCTCACGCAGCACGGGCCGGGCGGCCAGGTAGACGGACACGAGGGAGGCGAGGACGGCGCCCGCGGCCGCCGCCAGGATCGGCCACCTGAGTTCCAGGGGCACTCCGGTGGGCATGACCGCGCGACGCAGCACCTCCGTGATGGCCAGTGCGACACCGACCCCGAGGGGCACGCCGAGCACCACGGTCAGTGCCAGCTCGGACATGACGACCCGTGCCCCGCCCTCGCGGCTGCGACCCCGCAGCCGCGCCAGCCCGATCTCCGGCCGCCGCTGCTCGACGGCCGCGTGCGCGACGAGGGCGAGCACCGTGATGGCGAGCAGTGCGAGCTGGGCGAGCAGCAGCGGCACGAGGGTGCGCACGATGGCCCGGCCGGAGTCGATCGATGAGACGAGCTCGGGCACCGGGGTCGTCACCGTGACACCCTCGGCCCGTTGGTCGATCCCCTCCAGGGCGTCACGGATGAGCGGGACGGTCGTCAGCGACACCTCGGACCGGTCGAGCGGCCATTCCACGGACACCGCCGCCTCGGACCACCCCGTGGCGAGGGTCGGCTCGGCCGTGAGGAAGTCGTCGATCGCGGGAACGTCGTTGGTGCCCTCGGCGATGAGGAAGCCGGACTTGCCGTCGACGACGGTGCGCAGCCAGTAGGTCGGGTCTGGGAGCACGCGATAGATGCCGGTGACCGTGAGCGGCACCGGTGCCACGGCATCCGGGTCGGTGCGGCTCGGTGCCGAGGGGTCGGCCACCTCGAAGCGGGTGCCCTCGGACCACCCCCAGGCCTTCGCGTCGGCGACGGACACGAGAACCTCACCCGCTGCGGTGGGACACGTGCCACTGGTCAGCTCGAGGTGCGCGCACACGTCGTCGCGGGCGACGATCCGCAGCGGCGAGGTGTCCTTCCCGGGCTGGGGCTGCACCCTGGTCTGCACCGTGGTCATGCCGACCCCGTCCCCGAACCACGTGGTGGCGTCCGGTGGCATGACGGCCGCCAGGTCGGCGGGCGTGACGTCGGGGTCGGTGACCGTGCGTGCCCCCCGCACGAGCACCCTGGTGTCGGCGGGGTCGCTCTCGACGAGTCTGGCCTGGAGCAGCCCCTGCTCGAGGGTGCGCACGAACAGCGGCGCGAACGCCGCGCAGGTCGTCACGAGTGCCGACACGAGCACGAGCACCAGCGACTGGCTGCGGCGGTATCTGACCGCCGCCCACGTCGACGCGAGCTGGCTCACTGTTCACCCTCCACCTGTCCGGACGGGCGACACGGTATCGGGTGCCGGGCGGGGTGCCCGGGATCACGTCGAGGTGAGGGTGCCCACGAGACGGTCGGCGGCAGCATACGGATCGGTGCGGCCCGCGACGACGTCGGCCGCCAGGGCCTCGAGTCGGGCGTCGCCGGTGAGCCCCCCGACCCGGTCGCGCAGAGCCGCCAGGGCGAGCCCCTCGACCTCGTGCGCGGCCCGCCGCACCCGGCGAGCGGCCAGACCCTCGACCCCGAGCCAGACCCGGTGCTCCTCCACGGCCGCGACGATGTCGTCGACCCCGTCACCGCTCGTGGCCACGCTGCGGACCACCGGGGGGCGCCACGTCCCCGGCTCGCTCCGGTCGCCGAGCATCACGGCGTGCCTGAGGTCGCGCACCGCACGGTCGGCACCCTCACGGTCGGCCTTGTTGACGACGAGGACGTCGGCGACCTCGAGGATGCCGGCCTTGGCCGCCTGGATGCCGTCGCCCATGCCGGGTGCGACGAGCACGAGCGTCGTGTCCGCCGTCGCGGCGACCTCGATCTCGGACTGCCCGACGCCGACGGTCTCCAGGAGCACGACGTCGCACCCGGCGGCATCGAGCACCCGCAGCGCCTGGGGCGCGGCCCACGACAGGCCACCGAGGTGTCCCCGAGCGGCCATCGACCGGATGAAGACCTCGGGGTCGGCTGCGTGCTCGGACATCCGGATGCGGTCCCCGAGCAGCGCGCCCCCCGAGAACGGCGACGAGGGGTCGACGGCGAGCACCCCGACGCGGGCGCCCTGCTGTCGGTAGGCACCGACCAGCGCGTTGGTGGTGGTCGACTTGCCCACCCCGGGCGCACCGGTGACGCCCACGACGTGGGCGCGCCCGGCATCCGGGGCCAGCGCGGCCATGAGCTCGCGCAGGGCAGGGTGGGCGTCCTCGACCAGGGAGATCAGCCGTGCGACCGCACGCGGACGCCCCTCCCTCGCCTCAGCGACCAGGGAGGGGACGTCGACGGTGCGCGGCCCGATCGGGACGAGGCCCGGTCAGGCCTGCGCGGGGACGCGGACGATCAGGGCATCGCCCTGGCCGCCACCGCCGCACAACGCCGCGGCGCCGACGCCACCGCCACGTCGCTGCAGCTCGAGGGCGAGGTGGAGGGTGATGCGCGCGCCGGACATCCCGAGCGGGTGGCCCAGCGCGATGGCGCCACCGTTGGGGTTGACCCGGTCCTCGGCCATGCCGAGCTCCTTGGCCGAGACGACGCCGACGGCGGCGAACGCCTCGTTGATCTCGACGAGGTCGAGGTCAACGGGCGCGATGCCCTCCTTGGCACAGGCCGCCTTGATGGCCTCGGCGGGCTGGCTCTGCAGGGTGGAGTCGGGCCCGGCGACGACACCGTGGGCACCGATCTCGGCGAGCCAGGTGAGGCCGAGCTCCTCCGCCTTGGACCTGCGCATGACGACGACGGCGGCGGCGCCGTCGGAGATCTGGGACGCCGAGCCGGCGGTGATGGTGCCGTCCTTGGCGAAGGCCGGTCGCAGGCCCGAGAGCGACTGCGCCGTCGTGTCGGCCCGGATGCCCTCGTCGGTGCGGAACTCGATCGGGTCACCCTTGCGCTGCGGGATCTGCACCGTGACGACCTCGTCGTCGAACAGGCCGTCCTTCCAGGCGCGCGCGGCGAGCTGGTGGCTGCGCGCGGCGAACTCGTCCTGCTGCTCGCGGGTCACGGCGCGCTCACCGGTGTTGGCCGACTCGGTGAGGCCGCCCATGCCCTGGGCGGTGAAGACGTCGGAGAGGGCGTCGAAGTCCATGTGGTCGCGCAGGGTGACGTTGCCGTACTTGAAGCCGTCGCGGCTCTTCTCGAGCAGGTGCGGGGCGTTGGTCATCGACTCCTGCCCCCCGGCGACGATGATCTCGAACTCACCGGCACGGATGAGCTGGTCGGCGAGCGCGATGGCGTCGATGCCGGACAGGCAGACCTTGTTG
>DATIAB010000188.1:0-5109 GCA_035458265.1 Ornithinibacter sp.
GTCGCCTCCAGGATCTCCAGCTCGCGCTCTCCCGCCACGCGGGGGCGGGTGCCGGTCTCGGTCGGGGTCACGCATGCTCCTCGGTCGTCCTGGGCGGAACGGAGTGATGAAACGGAACGGTTTCGTGTCGACAACGTCAGGGTAGGCAGATCCATTCCGATGGAACAAAGGTGTTTCATCCGGTCCAGACCGCAGCGTCCCGTGCGGTGTCGCAGGGGACCGGCAGACTGTGCGCATGAGCACGTCCGAGCAGCCCGACCCCGAGGTCACCGAGGTCACCGAGACTCCGGCCGCGTCGGTGGCGTCCGCCCCGCCCGAGGCGCGCGAGCGCCACCAGGAGCTGAGCGAGCAGGTGGACGACGCCCGCTGGCGCTACTACGTCCTCGACGACCCGACGCTGTCGGACGCCGAGTTCGACGTGCGGCTGCGCGAGCTCGAGTCGTTGGAGGAGCAGTTCCCGGAGCTGCGCACCCCCGACTCCCCCACGCAGAAGGTCGGGGGAGCGGTGTCCACCGAGTTCACGGCCGTCGACCACCTCCAGCGGATGGAGAGCCTCGACAACGCCTTCACCTTCGAGGAGCTCGGCGCGTGGCACGCGCGGATCCTGCGCGAGGGCATCGAGTCGCCCGCCCTGCTGTGCGAGCTCAAGGTCGACGGCCTCGCGATCAACCTGCTCTACGAGGAGGGCCGTCTCGTGCGCGCGCTGACCCGCGGCGACGGGCGCACCGGTGAGGACGTGACGCCCAACGTGCGGACCATCGCCTCCGTGCCGCACCGGCTGACCGCGACCGACGAGCACCCGGTCCCGGCGCTGCTCGAGGTCCGGGGCGAGGTGTTCCTCCCGACGCAGGCCTTCGAGCGGCTCAACGCCTCCATGGCCGACGCCGGCAAGCCGATGTTCGCCAACCCCCGCAACGCCGCAGCCGGCTCGCTGCGCCAGAAGGACCCGCGGGTCACCGCGACCCGCGACCTCGGCATGGTGTGCCACGGCATCGGCGCGCGCGAGGGCTTCGAGCCGACCTCGCAGAGCACGGCGTACGACGCTCTGCGGGCGTGGGGCCTGCCTACCTCCGACCAGGTGAGGGTGGTCCCGACGCTGGCGGAGGTCGAGGCGTGGATCGAGCACGTGGGCGAGCACCGGCACACCATCGTCGAGCACGAGATCGACGGGCTCGTCGTCAAGGTCGACGACGTCGCCCTGCAGCGACGGCTCGGCTCGACGAGCCGCGCGCCGCGGTGGGCGATCGCCTACAAGTACCCACCCGAGGAGGTCAACACGCTGCTGCTCTCGATCGAGGTCAACACCGGACGCACCGGCCGGGTGACCCCCTTCGGCGTCATGGAGCCCACCAAGGTGGCCGGCTCCACCGTGGAACGGGCCACCCTCCACAACGCCCACGAGGTCCGCCGCAAGGACGTGCGTCCCGGCGACACCGTCATCCTGCGGAAGGCCGGAGACGTCATTCCCGAGATCCTCGGCCCCGTCCTGGCGCTGCGGCCCGACGACCTGCCGGAGTGGGTGATGCCCACCCACTGCCCCTCCTGCGGCACCGAGCTGGTGCAGCAGAAGGAGGGCGACAAGGACCTCCGCTGCCCCAACCACCGCAAGTGCCCGGCACAGCTGCTCGACCGCGTCTTCCACGTCGCCGGCCGCGGTGCCTTCGACATCGAGGGACTCGGCTCGGAGGCGGCTCACGCGCTGCTCGACGCGGGCGTGATGGAGGACGAGGGCGACATCTTCGACCTCACCGCCGACAAGCTGGTCCGCACCCAGCTGTTCACCCGGGCACCGAAGAAGAACGAGGAGGGGCCGCAGCTCTCGGCCAACGGCCAGCGGCTGCTCGACAACCTCGCCACCCGCCTCGATGTGCCGCTGTGGCGGGTCGTGGTGGCCCTGTCGATCCGCCACGTCGGTCCGACCGCCGCCCGGGCCCTGGCCACCGAGCTCGGGTCCATGGCGGCGATCCGTGACGCCTCGGAGGAGCAGCTGGCCGGCACGGAGGGTGTCGGACCCACCATCGCTGCCTCGGTGCGCGAGTGGTTCGACGGCCCGGAGGCCGACTGGCACAACGAGATCGTGCGCAAGTGGGAGGCCGCCGGGGTCCGGATGGCCGACGAGCGGGACGAGTCCGTCCCACGCACGCTCGAGGGCCTCACGATCGTGGCCACCGGCTCGTTGCAGCACTACACCCGCGACTCGGTGAAGGAGGCGATCATCAGCAGGGGCGGCAAGGCGTCGGGGTCGGTGTCGAAGAAGACCGACTACGTCGTGGTCGGGGACAACGCCGGGTCCAAGGCCGACAAGGCCGAGCAGCTCGGCGTCCCGGTGCTCGACGAGGACCAGTTCACGGTGCTGCTGGAGAAGGGGCCCGACGCGCTGGCGTGAGGCCTCGCGTGATCGCGGTGTTTGCCGCGCCGGTGGGAGTGGGTAGGTGGCCCCGGGCGCGCTCCGACAACTTCCGACGGGCTCGCGGTGTCCCACCCACGAGGTGCCGTCTCGGGCGCCCACAGCGAAAGGTCGTCACCATGTCTCGCAGGGCTCGCCGGCTGCTCCCGACGCTCGCACTGGTCGCGCTCGCGACCACACCGCTCGTCGCCCTCGGCGGCCCCGCCGGGGCCGCGCCACCGACCTGTGCCGGCCTCAAGGCCACGATCGTCGGCAACGCCCGGGCCAACTCGATCACCGGCACACCCCAGCGCGACGTGGTGGTCGCCCGGGGCGGCAACGACACCATCCGCGGCCTCGGCGGCAACGACGTGATCTGCGGGGGCGACGGCGCCGACACGATCCTCGGCGGCGAGGGCAACGACCGCCTCTACGGCGAGACCGACCTGGTGCGGCTCGACCAGTTCGGCCGTGTCGTGAAGAAGGGCGACACGATCTCCGGCGGCACCGGCGACGACACCATCGACCTCGGCTACGACCCGCGCCCTGCCAGCCAGGGCACCGCGGTCCGACTCGACGGCGTCACCTACGTCAACGCCGTGGCCCCGGTGGTGGTCGATTTCCGCGCCGCCGCGACCGTCCCGATCGCCGCCGACGGCAGTGACACCGTCACAGGCTTCGACGGCGGCATCCGCCTCGTCGGCTCGCCCTTCGGCGACACGGTCAAGGGCACCAACTCCGCCGACACGATCGCCGCGCGGGGCGGTGACGACACGATCTTCGGCCGGGGCGGCGACGACACGATCGTCGCCGACACCTCGGGGGCCCTCGGCAACGACCGGCTCTACGGCGACGCGGGCGACGACCAGCTGATCGGTGCCTCCGGGACCGACACGTTCGTCGGAGGCAGTGGGAGCGACTCCCTGTCGACGACCTCGGAGAGCCACCAGGTGTGGCGGGGTGGCAGCGGCAGCGACACGATGATCTTCCCGATCCCGAGCGAGTCCGGCTTCGTCGCGAAGGGCTACGGCGGCCAGGACAAGCTCCGGCTGCTCCCTCACTCCAACCCGGCGATCAAGCCCACGTTGCGCATCGACCAGCTGAGGAGGACGACGATCCGCGGCCTCCAGCCGTTCACCCTGGAGGGGAAGGTCAACGGCTTCAGCGACGTGGTCCTGCCTGTGCGCGCACTGTCGATCTTCAAGGGCAGCAACGACTCCGAGATCGTCACCGCCCACCCCGACTACCGAGTCATGCTCTACGGCCGCGGCGGGGCCGACGTCCTGACGGGATCCGACGAGCCCGACCGGCTCGACGGCGGCAGCGGGTTCGACATCGCCCGCGGTCGTGGCGGCAACGACACCTGCAAGGCGGCCGAGAAGCGATCCAGCTGCTGAGCCGTCCACCCAGCGCAGCGCGTCTGCTTCCCCCGTGACCGTGGACGGGGGCACCATGCCTCCATGGCGCGCACCAGCAGGCTGCTCGTGCTCGCAGTGGCCTGGGCGGTGCCGGTCTGCTGGACCGTCCTCGCGCTGCTGGCCGGTCCGTCCGACGGCACCAGCCTCTCCTCGAGGCTCGTGCCGTCCGCGGATGCCGGCTGGGGCGACACCGTGCGGGTCGCGACCACCTACGGAGAGACGCCGCTCCGGCCGGGTGACGAGGTGCAGGCCGTCGACGGTCGCACGCCGACGCAGTGGGTCGCCGACAACAACGGCGACGTCGACGGCGTACGGCGCGAGGTGGGCGACGTCGTCCGCTACGAGGTACGCCGCACCGGCGCCGGCCTCGACCTGATCCAGCAGGTCGACGTCACGCTGCACCGCTACCCGTTCGCCGCGGCCGCGCGGAGCGCCCCGCACGTGGTCCTCCTGCCGGTCCTGCTGCTGGCGCTGGGGTCGCTGGTCTTCTGGGCCAGGCCGACGGCCGCTCCTGCGCGGGCGTTCCTGGTGGCGACCGCGCTCCTGCCCGCCGCGACCACGTCCACCCCGCTCGGCCTCGGGGTCATCGACCTCGCCGGCGCCCGCGGCGCCTGGCCCCAGCTCGTCGGGGAGGCGATGGCCGCCGTCGGGCTGGTGGCCCTCCTGCTCTCGGTCGCGCTCCTGACCCGGGGGGCCGGCCGCGACCGGTGGGTGACCGTCGCGCTCCTCGCCGTTCCCCTGCTCGGGTACGCCGTCTGGCTGGCCGTGCGCCTCGGGAGTGCGGGCTCGGCCCTGGAGCGGCTGTCACTGTGGGCGACCGTCTTCGCGCCCGCCCTCTGGGCCGCCGTCCCGGCCCTGCTCGTGGTCGCCACCCTCGCGTACCTGAGGGCTCGGGACCGGACCGATGTGCTCGCCACCCGGCTCGCGCTCCTCGGCGTCGGTGCCGGCGTCGCTGCCTGGCTCGTCCTCGGGCCGGCCCCTGCCCTGCTCGCCGGGGCACCGCTACTGCGCCAGGACCTCCTCGTCCTGCTCGGTGGAGCACTCGCACTGGCCGGCATCGCGGCCGCCGCCGGCCACTACCACCTCGCCGAGATCGAGCCCCGGGTCCGGCGCGGGCTCGTGCAGGCCCTCGTGATGGTGGTCATCGCGGCGGCCTTCGTCGGGATGGTGCGGGCGGTGGACGCCGCGGCGGACATCTCCGTCGGCTCGATGCTGGCCGGCGGCCTGCTGGCGCTGCTGCTGCTGCCGGCGGCCGTCGCGGTGCAGCGGACGGTGCGACGGGTGGTGTACGGCGACCGGGAGTTC
>DATIAB010000189.1:0-9252 GCA_035458265.1 Ornithinibacter sp.
CCGGCCGGCATCCTCGACGAGCGTCGCGAGGGCGGGATCGTCCGGCACGGGGAACGACACATAGGGAGAACGACCACCGGCAGTGGGCCGGCCGTACGCCTTGACGGCGAGGTGGCCGTCAGGCAACATCCGCACCGTCAACGTCAGCAGGGTGTGCTCGACGGCGCGCCGCGTGTCCGTCCAGCGCAGGTGCTCGGGTATCGCCACGGTGATGGCGAGCGCACCCACCTCCACCTCACCGGCCGTCCCTGTGTCGTCGCTCACGAGGCCATCGTGCCGCAGCACTGCGACAGGGCTCAGTACCCGGGAAACAGGCGTCGCAGGTCCTCGAGGGTGAGGTTTCCCGACACGGTGACCGAGGCGGGTGTGCGCGCGGCGGTGAGGCGCCCGGACATCAGGCGAGCCACGGCATCCGCCCTGCCCTCGAACGTCGCGGTCGTCGCGCCGCCGGTGGGGACGAGGGCCACGGCATCCCCGATGGACAGGTCGTGGTCGAGCCCGACGAGGTCGACCACGGCCGGCTGGGAGACGGCATCCGGCCGGGTGGTGAAGCCGAGCAGGAAGCCGAGCTGGCCCGCCAGCTGGTCCACGAGGAGCCGCGCGGTCGTGTCCTCGATGGCCGCGTCCTCGTCGAACGCGACCCGCACGTCCCACGAGTGGGCGGCGGTCTCGCCGAGGCGCATCCCGACGTACGTGGAGACGGGCACCGGTGCCGGCAGGAACCCGAGGTCGACCTGCAGGGTGTCGCGCTGCTCGGGCGTCAACGCCTCGATCGCCGAGAGCAGGTCGGTGTCCGCAGCGAGGAAACGGTCGGCCTGCTCGCGCGGGGACATCGCGTTCCAGCGGTCCCACACGCTCTGGTTGAACCCCTCGGGAAGGGCGCCGGTCCCGTCCAGGGCACTGCGCAGGGTCGCCGCCGAGATCTCGGCGCCGCTCCCGAGGTGGGAAAGCACTTCTGCGACAGACCATTCGGTGGCGCCCGAGGGTGCGAGCAGCTGCTCGTCGGACAGGTCGCGCACCAGGGCCGCGAGCTCGTCATGGGTGGCACGAAGGGCGGTGATGCCAGCAGCTGCAGTGGAGGTCATGCTCCCGTAACCGTGCGGGTCACCCCCCTGTTCCCGACCCGACCCTCGGATGCCGTGACGCGCCCCGCGCTCAGTCGTATGCCTCAGGCGCCCAGCGCCCAGCGCTCAGGCGAGGCGTGCGCGCAGGCGGCTGGCGACGGCATCCGGTGTGAGCCCGACGCGGTCGAGCACCTGCCCGCGCGAGCCGTGGTCGAGGAACTCGCTCGGGATGCCGAACTGGTCGAGCGGGGTCGCGAGACCGGCATCGCGCAGCACGAGCTCGACCTGGGAGCCGATGCCCCCGACGACGACGTTGTCCTCGACGACGGCGACCCGCCCTGCAGCGCCGGCGAGGGTCACGAGGTCGGGGCTGACGGGCAGCGCCCACACGGGGTCCACGACGCGTACGCGCACCCCTTCGGCGGTGAGCTTCTCGGCCGCGGCCAGGGCCGTGACGGCCATCGATCCGACACCCACGAGCAGCACCTCGACGTCACCGTCGTCGGGCTCGTCGAGGACGTCGACCGTGCCGACCGTGCGGACGGCGTCGATCGGGGCGGCCACCGAACCCTTGGGGAAGCGGACGACCGAGGGTGCGTCGGTGATGTCGACGGCGGCACGCACCGCACGGGCGACCTGCTGGCCGTCGCGCGGTGCCGCGAGGTGCAGCCCCGGAACGACCCCGCTGATCGTCATGTCCCACATGCCGTGGTGCGAGGCGCCGTCGGGGCCGGTGATGCCCGAACGGTCGAGCACGACGGTGACCCCGGCCCGGTGCATCGCACAGTCCATGAGCAGCTGGTCGAATGCCCGGTTGAGAAAGGTCGCGTAGACGGCCACGACCGGATGGAGGCCGGTGAACGCCAGACCCGCGGCCATCGTCAGGGCGTGCTGCTCGGCGATGCCGACGTCGAAGGTGCGCTCCGGGTAGGCGTCGCAGAAGTCCTTGAGGCCGACCGGGATCATCATCGCCGCGGTGATCGCGACGACGTCCTCGCGCTCAGCGCCCAGACGCACCATCTCGTCGCTGAACTCGTCGGTCCAGCTGCGGCCGGCGATCTCGAGCGGGAGCCCCGTCTCGGGGTTGATGACGCCGACGGCGTGGAACTGGTCGGCCTCGTCGGTGATGGCGGGGTCGTAGCCACGGCCCTTCTGGGTGAGCACGTGCACGAGCACCGGGCCGCCGAAGGCCCGGGCCTTGCGCAGGGCGGCCTCGAGGGCCCGCTCGTCGTGCCCGTCGACGGGGCCGATGTACTTCAGGCCGAGGTCCTCGAAGAGACCCTGCGGCGCGACGATGTCCTTGATGCCCTTCTTCATCCCGTGCAGCGTCTCGTACATCGCACCGCCGACGACCGGGGTGCGCGACAGGGTGTGCTTGCCCCAGTCGAGGAAGCGCTCGTAGCCGCGAGTGGTGCGCAGGGTCGCGAGGTGGTCGGCCAGGCCGCCCCTGGTGGGAGCGTAGGAGCGCTCGTTGTCGTTGACGACGATGACGAGCGGCAGGTCGGGCTCCGCCGCGATGTTGTTCAGGGCCTCCCAGGCCATCCCGCCGGTCAGGGCACCGTCCCCGATCACGGCAACGGTGTGGCGGTTGCTCTCCCCCCGCACCACCCGGCCGGCGGCGATGCCGTGCGCCCAGGACAGCGAGGCGGAGGCGTGCGAGTTCTCGACGACGTCGTGTTCGGACTCGGCACGGCTCGGGTAGCCGGACAGGCCGCCCTGGGTGCGCAGGCCGGAGAAGTCGTGGCGCCCGGTGAGCACCTTGTGCACGTACGACTGGTGGCCGGTGTCGAAGACGACGGTGTCACGAGGTGAGTCGAAGACCCGGTGGATGGCGATCGTCAGCTCGACGACGCCGAGGTTGGGCCCGAGGTGCCCGCCCGTGCGCGAGACCTCTTCGACGAGGAAGCGTCGGATCTCCTCGGCGAGGGCCGGAAGCTGGTCGGCACGCAGGGCCTTGAGGTCGTTGGGGCCCTCGATGCGCTCGAGCAGACTCACCGATGCCCACCTCCTGATCTATTCGACATCAATTCGACATCCATGCGACACGAACCCCCGAAGTCTAGGCGGTGGGCCCCCGGCCCTCGCCATCATGGGTGAGTCACAGCTTCGGGACGAACTCCAGCCCGCGCAGGGCGTCCAGGAGCAGGCCCGCGGCACGTCGAGCAGACAACAGTCGCACCCCCTCGCACTCGAGGTCGCCCAGCACCTGGGCCACGCCTTCGGGCCCGATGTCGTCGACGAGCTCCACCCGCACCTCGCGGTAGGCCGAGCGCATCGCGTCGAGCTGTGCGTCGAGGTGGCGCACCGTGAACCAGGCCAACGCCACCGGATGCCGTCGCCACGCGGGGTAGAGCCGGTAGTCGGGTGGGCAGTGGTCGAGCAGCCACGCGGTGGCCCG
Source organism: Ornithinibacter sp. (assembly GCA_035458265.1). Taxonomy (GTDB): domain Bacteria; phylum Actinomycetota; class Actinomycetes; order Actinomycetales; family Dermatophilaceae; genus Fodinibacter. The sequence continues at coordinate 3,463 of DATIAB010000189.1, forward strand.
GTGGTCCCAGCCCCGCTCACCCGGCGGGGGCACGCCGGTGGGCCATCCCGGTGGCCCCCCCGGACCCGAGCCGGATGCCGCGCGCTGGCGCGCGGGGGATGCCGGGCTCCCGGTGCGCAGTGGCGGTTTCTCGAACACGTGTTCGAGCATACGCCCGGGACCACATCGTGGACGACCGATCTTCAGGTAATCGCCTGTTATACATTTGATCACTGCTGCTAATCCTTTGTGGCAACCCTTGCTGCCCATGACGACTCGGTGGAGACGATGACCGCACAGACGACCGACGGCACGACCGGTCGGGCCCTGCGCCCGCCCCGGGCGGGACGCTCGAACGGCCAGTGGGCGGTCGACGGCCAGGAGCCGCTCAACGCCAATGAGGTGTGGAAGCAGGAGGACGGTGGCCTCAACGTCCGCCAGCGCATCGAGCAGGTCTACTCCCGCGACGGCTTCGCCTCCATCCCCCCGCAGGACCTCAGCGGCCGGTTCCGGTGGTGGGGCCTGTACACGCAGCGCAAGCCCGGCATCGACGGCGGCCGGACCGCGCAGCTCGACGACACCGAGCTCTCGGATGAGTTCTTCATGCTCCGCGTGCGTCTCGACGGCGGCGCGCTCACCCTGCGCCAGCTGCGGGTGCTCGCCGACATCTCCCACGACTTCGCCCGGGGTACCGCGGACATCAGCGACCGCCAGAACATCCAGTACCACTGGATCCGCGTCGAGGACGTCCCGGAGATCTGGCGGCGCCTCGAGGAGGTCGGGCTCCAGACCACGGAGGCCTGCGGCGACACCCCCCGCGTCATCCTCGGCAGCCCGCTCGCGGGCATCGCGGCCGACGAGATCCTCGACCCGACCCCCGTCATCGACGAGATCACCAGCCGATACGTCGGTGACCCCGAGCTCGCCAACCTTCCGCGCAAGTTCAAGTCCGCCATCACCGGCCACCCCAGCCTGGACGTCGTCCACGAGATCAACGACGTCTCGCTCGTCGGCGTGCTCCACCCCGAACTCGGCGCCGGCTATGACCTCTGGGTCGGCGGCGGGCTGTCGACCGCACCCCGCCTGGCCGAGCGGGTCGGAGTCTTCGTCGCCCCCGACGAGGCCGCCGAGGTGTGGCTGGGCGTCATCCGCATCTTCCGCGACTACGGGTACCGCCGCATGCGCACCAAGGCCCGCCTGAAGTTCCTGCTCGCCGAGTGGGGCCCCTCGAAGTTCCGCGAGGTGCTCGAGACCGAGTACCTCGGGCGCGCCCTGCCCGACGGGCCTCCCCCGGCCCCCGCCTCAGGCCCCGGCGACCACGTCGGCGTGCACCTGCAGAAGGACGGAAAGCACTACGTCGGCGCCGCCCCGGTCGTCGGCCGGATCAGCGGTGACGTGCTCACTGGCCTCGCCGACGTCATGGCCGCCGCCGGTACCGACCGGGTCCGCCTCACTCCGCACCAGAAGCTCGTCGTGCTCGACGTGCCTCCCGCCCACCTCGACGGGCTCGTCGCCGGCCTCGAGGGACTGGGCCTGTCCGTCGCCCCGAGCCCGTTCCGTCGGCACACCATGGCGTGCACCGGCATCGAGTTCTGCAAGCTCGCGATCGTCGAGACCAAGGCTGCCGCGGCCACGGCCATCGCCGAGCTCGAGCAGCGCCTCGCCGACGTCACCAGCCAGCTCGACACCCCGGTCACCCTCAACGTCAACGGCTGTCCCAACTCGTGCGCCCGCATCCAGGTCGCCGACATCGGCCTCAAGGGGATGATCGTCACCGTCGACGACGTCCAGCAGCCCGGCTTCCAGGTGCACCTGGGTGGGGGGCTCGCATCGGCCGACCGCGACGAGGCCGGCCTGGGACGCACCGTGCGCGGCCTGAAGGTCACGGCCGCAGACCTGCCCGACCTCGTCGAGCGCCTCGTGCGCCGCTGGCTCGACCAGCGCTCCGCCGGCGAGACGTTCGCGAGCTGGGCCCACCGCGTCGACGAGGAGGAGCTGCGATGAGCGCAGAGCACACCACCACCACCGCCCCCACCGGCCCCGGGTCCCGCCGCAGCATCGACGAGCTGCGGGCGCTGGCCGCCGAGGGTGAGCGCCTGCTCTCGGCCGCGCACCGCGCCGACGGCACCGAGGCGGATGCCGCGGAGGTCTCGGCCTGGGCGGCCCGCACCTTCCCCGGCACCCTCGCCGTCGCGTGCAGCATGGCGGATGCCGTGCTCCCCCACGTCGTCGCGCAGCAGGCCCCCGGTGTCGACGTCCTCTTCCTCGACACCGGCTACCACTTCGCCGAGACCTACGGCACCCGCAACCAGGTGGCCCACGAGCTCGACGTCACCGTCGTCGACGTCCTGCCCCAGCTCACCGTCGCCGAGCAGGACGCCCGGTACGGGCCACGGCTGCACGACCGCGACCCGGCGGCCTGCTGCCGGATGCGCAAGGTCGAGCCGCTCAAGGCGGCCTTGGCCGGCTACGAGGCCTGGGTGACCGGTGTCCGCCGTGAGGAGGGGCCCACCCGTGCTGACACTCCCCTCGTGACCTTCGACGAGCAGTTCGGCCTCGTCAAGCTCAACCCGCTGGCCGCGTGGTCGTTCGACGACCTGCTCGACTACGCGACCGACCGGCGTGTGCCGGTGAACCTCCTGCTCTCCGACGGCTACCCGTCGATCGGCTGCGAGCCCTGCACCAAGCGCGTCGCCCCGGGCGAGGACCCGCGCGCCGGTCGCTGGGCCGGGTTCGCCAAGACCGAGTGCGGGCTGCACCCATGACCGCCACCGACACCCGCCTCGAGGGGCCCCACGACGTGACCACGACCTCCACCGACCTCCCGGTGCTCACCCAGCTCGACGTCCTCGAGAGCGAGGCGATGCTCGTCATCCGCGAGATCACCGCCGAGCTCGAGCGGCCCGTCCTGCTCTTCAGCGGCGGCAAGGACTCCGTGGTCATGCTCCATGTGGCCGCGAAGGCCTTCTGGCCGGCGCCGGTGCCGTTCCCCGTGCTGCACGTCGACACCGGGCACAACTTCCCGGAGGTACTCGCCTACCGCGACGCCACCGTCGAGCGACTCGGCCTGCGGCTCGAGGTCGCCTCCGTGCAGGACTGGATCGACGACGGCCGGCTTCGCGAGCGCGCAGACGGCACGCGCAACCCGCTGCAGACGCAGCCCCTGCTCGATGCCATCGCCCGCCACCGCTTCGACGGCGTCTTCGGTGGCGGGCGGCGCGACGAGGAGAAGGCCCGTGCCAAGGAGCGGGTGGTCAGCCTGCGCGACGACTTCGGCCAGTGGGACCCCAAGAACCAGCGCCCCGAGCTGTGGAACATCTTCAACCCTCGCCACCGCCCCGGTGAGCACGTGCGGGTCTTCCCCCTGTCCAACTGGACCGAGCTCGACGTGTGGCGGTACATCGAGCGCGAGAACATCGAGCTTCCCGGCCTCTACTACGCCCACGACCGCGACGTCTTCGAGCGGGACGGCATGCTCCTCGCCGTCGGGCCGCACTCCCAGCCCCGGCCCGGCGAGTCCGTCCGGACCCGCCAGGTGCGCTACCGCACCGTGGGCGACATGTCCTGCACGGGTGCGGTGGCGAGCGACGCGGCATCCGTCGCCGACGTCGTCGCCGAGGTCGCGGCATCCACGCTCACCGAGCGCGGCGCGACCCGCGCCGACGACCGGATCTCCGAGGCCGCCATGGAGGACCGCAAGAAGGAGGGCTACTTCTGATGTCCACTCTGCTGCGCCTCGCGACCGCCGGTTCGGTCGACGACGGCAAGTCCACCCTGGTCGGGCGGCTCCTCCACGACTCCAAGTCGGTACTCGCCGACCAGCTCGACGCGGTCGAGCGGGTCAGCCGCGACCGCGGCCTGGACACCGCCGACCTTGCCCTCCTGACCGACGGCCTGCGCGCCGAGCGCGAGCAGGGCATCACCATCGACGTCGCCTACCGCTACTTCGCGACCGCCGAGCGCTCGTTCGTGCTCGCCGACTGCCCCGGTCACGTCCAGTACACGCGCAACACGGTCACCGGGTCCTCGACCGCCGACGCGCTCGTGCTGCTCGTCGACGCCCGCAAGGGAGTGCTCGAGCAGACCCGGCGCCACCTCGCCGTGGCCGCCCTCATGCGCGTGCCGCACGTCGTCATCGCCGTCAACAAGATCGACCTCGTCGCACACAGCGAGGAGGTGTTCCGCACCCTCGCCGCCGAGGTGCGCGCCATCGCCACCGAGCTCGGCATCCCCGACGCCCACGCCGTGCCGGTGTCCGCACTCGTCGGCGACAACGTCGTCGACCGGTCGGCCAACACGCCGTGGTACGAGGGCCCTTCGCTCCTCGAGCTGCTCGAGACCCTGCCCGCCGACACCGACCCGGTGCACGAGTCCTTCCGGATGCCGGTTCAGGTCGTCATCCGCCCCCAGGGCGCCGCGCGATCCCCTGAGCACGTCGAGTACCGCGGCTACGCCGGGCAGCTCGCCTCGGGCTCCGTGCGCGTCGGCGACGAGGTCGTCGTGCTGCCATCGGGGCTCCGATCAACCGTCGCGGGCATCGACCTCGGCGAACGCTCCCTCCACGTCGCCGTCGCCCCCCAGTCGGTGACCATCAGGCTGGCCGACGACGTCGACGTCAGCCGCGGCGACCTCATCGCCGCGGCCGGCGACCCGGTCGCGCTCCGGCAGGAGGTCACTGCCCTCGCCTGCTGGCTCGGCGACGAGCCCCTGCGGCCCGGTGCCCGCCTGCTCGTCAAGCACGGCGCCCGCACCGTGCTCGCGATGGTTCGGTCCATCGACGGCCGGCTCGACCTCGACGCCCTGCGCCTCACCCCCACCGACGAGCTCGCCCTCAACGACATCGGCCGGGTCACGGTGCGCTTCGCCTCCCCCCTGCCCGTCGAGGAGTACTCGACGTCGCGTCGCGGCGGCGCGTTCCTGCTCATCGACCCCGACGACGGTCGGACCCTCGCCGCGGCGATGGCCGACGCCGTCGCCCCCGGGGAGCATCCGCAGTGACACTTCCCGTCGGGCTCGACCTCACCGGCCGCCGCGTGGTGGTGGTGGGCGGCGGACCCACGGTGCTGACCGGCATCCGAGCGCTCGTGGAGGCCGGCGGCCTCGTGCAGGTCGTCGCGCCGTGGGTGTGCGAGGAGGTCGCGGCGCTCGTCGCCATCGGTGAGGTGGCGTGGAGCGAGCGCGACTACACCGGACCGGTCGACCTCGACGGAGCCTGGCTGGCGCTCGCCGGATCGGGCGATGCGGCCATCGACACCGCCGTGCGCTCCGATGCCGTCGAGGCGCGCCTCTGGTGCCTCGACGCCACCGCGGCACTCCCCGCGACGACCCGCGTCACGACCCCTGACGGCGACGTGGACGTGGCCGTGCACGCCAGCGACGACGCCTCCCTGGCGAAGGGTGTCGCCCGGGCGGTGGGCGGCCTCCTCGCCGACGGTCACCTCGATCTTCGCCGCCGTTCCCGGCGCGGCGGCCCCGGCTGGGTGGCACTCGTGGGCGGCGGACCCGGGCACGACGGGCTGCTCACCGTGCGCGGCCGCGAGCTGCTCACGAGCGCCGACGTCGTCGTGCTCGACCGCCTCGCCCCCCGCGGGGTGGTCGACGCACTGCCCGCGACGGTGCGGGTCATCGATGTCGGCAAGTCCCCCGGGCAGCACGCCCTGCCCCAGGACCGCATCAACGACCTGCTCGTCGAGCTGGCCCAGGCCGGCCGGTCGGTGGTTCGGCTCAAGGGCGGTGATCCCCATGTCCTCGGGCGCGGCGGTGAGGAGCGGCTGGCGTGCGAGGCTCACGGCATCCGGGTCGAGGTGGTGC
>DATIAB010000190.1:0-3458 GCA_035458265.1 Ornithinibacter sp.
CAGGTGCGCGCCGACCGCCCCGTGGGCGCCGACGGCCGCGACCTCACCGGGGAGGCCCGCGACGCGCTCCGGGTGCTCATCGAGGACTGCGCCGCCCAGGGCGTCCCCTCGGTCGTCGAGAACCTCATCTACCCGCTGAACGGCGAGGCGCCGCTCTCCCCCGAGGCCAGGGCCGACGCCGTCATCGAGGCCGCCGTGCTCATCGACGACCTCAAGCCCAGCCTGCTCAAGCTCGAGTACCCGGGCAGCCCGCAGGCCTGCCGCCGCCTCGCCGAGCGGCTGACCGTGCCGTGGGCCGTGCTCTCGGCCGGTGTCTCGTCCGACGAGTTCGCCAAGGTCCTGCGGGTCAGCTGCGACGAGGGCGGCGCGAGCGGCTTCATCGCCGGCCGCGCCATCTGGAAGGAGACCGTCTCGATGGACCACGCCGAGCGGGTCGCGTTCCTGTCGGAGACCGGCCGCCGCCGGATGGACGAGTACACCGCGATCATCGAGGGCCGTGCCCGTCCGTACCGGGAGGCCGTCGCATGAGCGCCCTGTTCGAGGCCCGCGGGCTCAGCCGCCGCTTCGGGCGGGTGCAGGCCCTCGACAAGGCCGACTTCGACGTCAACGCGGGCGAGGTCGTCGCCCTGATCGGGGACAACGGCGCCGGCAAGTCGACGCTCGTCAAGGCCCTCACGGGCAACCTGGACGTCGACGAGGGCGAGGTGCTCTTCGAGGGCCGGCCGGTCCACTTCGCCACCCCCCACGACGCCTCCGAGCTCGGGATCGAGGTCGTGCACCAGGACCTGGCCCTCGCGCCGCACCTGGACTCGGCCCAGAACATGTTCCTCGGCCGCGAGATCATGCGGCCGGGGCTGCTCGGGAAGCTCGGCTTCATGGACAACACGACGATGCGCACCAAGGCCGCCCAGTCGTTCACCGAGCTCGGCTCCGCCGTACGGTCCGTCGTCGTGCCCGTCGGGGCGATGTCCGGTGGCCAGAAGCAGTCGGTCGCCATCGCCCGGTCGGTCGCGTGGGCCAACAAGGTGCTCTTCCTCGACGAGCCCACCGCTGCGCTGGGCGTGGTCCAGACGCACAACGTCATGGAGACCATCAAGCGGGTCCGCGACCGCGGCCTCGCCGTGGTCCTCATCTCGCACTCCATGCCGCACGTGCTCGAGGTCGCCGACCGCGTGCAGGTGCTGCGCCTGGGCCGTCGGGTCGCGACGTACCAGGCATCCGACAGCACCGTCGAGCAGCTCGTCGGCGCCATGACCGGCGCCCTGGACACCAAGGACAAGGGGGCGGCATGACCACCACCCAGACCCCGCCGGCCACGATCGAGACCACGGCCCGGCACGACAGCCTCGTCGAGCGCGTCAAGTCGATGCAGTCCGTGTGGATCCTCGGCGTGCTCGTCGTCATCGTGGCGGTGTTCGGCGTCCTGTCGCCGACCCAGTTCCTCACCGCCGGCAACCTCACCAACATCACGCAGAACGTCTCGATCTGGGCGGTCATCGCCGTCGGGATGACGTTCGTCATCATCACCTCGGGCATCGACCTGTCCGTCGGGTCCGTCCTCGTCGTCTCCTCCGTCGCGGCGGCGAAGACGATGGAGTCGCTCGGCGGGGAGGGCTGGGGCGTCGCCTTCGTCGGCCTCGTCGTGGCCGTCGTCGTCGGCGTCGGCTGGGGCATCCTCAACGGGTTCCTCGTCGCCAAGGCCCACGTCCCGCCGCTCATCGTCACCCTCGGCACGCTGTCGATCGCCCTCGGCATCGCGCAGATCATCACCGGCGGCCTGGACATCCGCTCGGCCCCGACCGTCCTCCAGGACAACATCGGCTACGGTCGCCTCGCCGGTATCCCGGCGATCAGCCTCATCGCGCTCGTCGTCGTCGTCCTCGGCGGGATCGGGCTGCACAAGACGCGCTTCGGCCGCTACACCTACGCCATCGGGTCCAACGAGGTCTCCGCCCGCCGGGTCGGCATCAGCGTCGACCGCAAGCTCGTGCAGATCTACGCGCTCTCGGGCCTGCTCGCCGGACTCGCCGGGATCCTGTCCCTCGCGCAGTACGGCACGACGACGATCGCCGGCCAGTCGCTGACCAACCTCAACGTCATCGCGGCGGTGGTCATCGGCGGCACGTCGATCTTCGGCGGCCAGGGCTCGATGTTCGGTTCGATGGTCGGCCTGTTCATCCCCGCCGTCCTCCAGTCGGGCTTCGTCATCATCGGCGTCTCGCCGTACTGGCAGACCGTGGCCGTCGGCACGATCCTCATCGCCGCCGTCTACGTCGACCAGCAGCGCCGGGCCGCCGCCAGCCGAGGCAAGGGCGTCGCCACCACGTAGCGGGCCCCTCACCCCTGGCACCGCGTCCGGTCCACCCCGGCCACCAGCAGACCCCCACGTCGTCCAGCACGACACCACCCCCCACCAGGAAGGCACCACCCCCATGAGGAACACCATCAAGGTCGCCGCCGCGGCGGCAAGCGTCACCCTCGCCCTCGCTGCGTGCAGCAGCGGCGCCCCCTCCTCGTCGGACGGCACCGGCTCGGCCGCTGCCAACGACAACAAGAACATCGCCTTCGTGCAGGGCGTGGCGGGCGACGAGTTCTACATCACCATGGAGTGCGGCATCAAGGAGAAGGCCGCCGAGCTCGGCTACACGGTCACCACCCAGGGGCCGCAGAAGTTCGACCCGACCCTGCAGAAGCCGATCGTCGACTCGGTGACCGCGTCCAAGCCGGCCGCGATGCTCATCGCCCCGACCGACGTCCAGGCGATGCAGGCTCCCCTCGAGCAGGCCGCCAAGGCCGGCATCAAGGTGGTCCTGGTCGACACCACGGTCAACGACCCGTCGTTCGCCGTCTCGCAGATCAGCTCCGACAACGTCGGCGGTGGCGCGGCGGCGTTCGACGCCATCAAGCAGGCCAAGCCGGCCGGTGGCAAGGTGCTCGTCATCTCCACCGACCCCGGCGTCTCCACGGTCGACGCCCGTGTCAAGGGCTTCGAGGATGCCGTGAAGGCCGACACGACGTTCACCTACCTGGGCGTGCAGTACAGCCACAACGACCCGGCGACCGCCGCCAACCTCGTCTCGGCCGCACTCCAGAAGGACCCCGACATCGTCGGCATCTTCGCGACCAACCTGTTCTCCGCCGAGGGCTCGGCCACCGGTGTGCGCCAGGCCGGCGGCAAGGACATCACCATCGTCGGCTTCGACGCCGGCCCCAACCAGATCAAGGCCCTCGAGGCGGGCACCGTGCAGGCGCTCGTCGCGCAGCAGCCGAGCACGATCGGCTCGGACGGCATCGAGCAGGCCCACGCCGCCCTCACCGGCGGCACCATCGAGCCCACCATCCAGACCGGGTTCACCATCATCACCAAGGAGAACCTCTCCGGCGAGGGCGGCGACGCGGCCTACAAGTCGACCTGCTGACCTCCTCCCCCCGACGGCGGGGCCGCCGCGTTGCCCAGG
>DATIAB010000191.1:0-7499 GCA_035458265.1 Ornithinibacter sp.
TTCTCGAGCGCCTCGGCCACCTCGTAGCGCGGGGCGTCGAGCTCACGCGCCGTGCGCCGCAGCACCCGGGCCCGCGGGTCCTCGGCGCGGTAGACGCGGTGCCCGAAGCCCATCAGCCGCTCGCCGTTGTCGAGCAGCTCCCTGACGTACGACGACGCGTCGCCGTCGCGCTTCTCGACCTCCTCGATCATCCCGAGCACGCGCGAGGGCGCACCCCCGTGGAGGGGGCCCGACATCGCGCCGATGGCCCCGGAGAAGGCGGCAGCCACGTCGGCGCCGGTCGAGGTGATCACCCGGGCGGTGAAGGTCGAGGCGTTCATGCCGTGCTCGGCTGCCGACGACCAGTAGGCGTCGATGGCGTGGGCGTGCTTCGGGTCGGCCTCGCCGCGCCACCGGATGAGGAACCGCTCGGCCAGGGTCTGGCCCTGGTCGACGTCGGCCTGGGTGACGACCGGCTTGCCGAGGCCGCGCGCCGACTGGGCGGCGTACGACAGCACCATGACGGCGACGCGGGAGAGATCGAGGCGCGCCTGCTCGTCGGAGATGTCGTAGGTCTGGCCCATGCCGAGCATGGGGGCGAGCATCGCCACCGCGGCCTGCACGTCCGCGCGGACGTCGCCGGTGTGGATCGAGATGTTGTAGGGCTCGGCCGGCGGCAGGCCGGGAGTGTAGGAGCCGTCGACGAGGAGGCCCCAGACGTTCTCGAACGGGACGCGTCCGACCAGCTCCTCGATGTCGACGCCGCGGTAGCGCAGCGCGGACCCTTCCTTGTCGGGCTCGGCGATCTGCGTCTCGAACGCGACGACACCTTCGAGGCCGTGCTGGATCTCGGTCATGCGACTCCTTCGTAGGGACGGCTCATTGTGCACCCGGCACTAGGGTCGGCCCCATGGACGTGTCCGGACTGCGCGAGGAGTACGGCCGCGGCGGGCTGGACCTGCCCGACCTGGCCGCCGACCCGATCGAGATGTTCGCACGCTGGCTGCGCCAGGCGGTCGACGCGGGGGTGCACGAGCCCAACGCGATGGTGCTCTCCACCGCGACGCCGGAGGGCGGGCCGTCGAGCCGGATGGTCCTGCTCAAGGGTTTCGGGCCCGACGGCTTCGCCTTCTACACCAACCGCGCCTCGCGCAAGGGCACGGACCTGGCCGCCGACGCGCGGTGCGCGCTGCTGTTCCCCTGGCACCAGCTCGAGCGGCAGGTGCGCATCGAGGGGGTGGCGTCGGTGCTGCCCGACGACCAGGTCGAGGCCTACTTCCGGTCGCGCCCGCGCGGCGCCCAGCTCGGGGCGTGGGCCTCCGACCAGTCGCGGCCGGTGGCCTCGCGGTCCGCGCTCGCGGCGTCGTACGCCCGGGTGCAGGAACGCTTCGGCGACGACGGCCCGCTCCCCGTGCCCCCGGAATGGGGCGGCTACCGGGTCAGCCCGCAGGTCGTCGAGTTCTGGCAGGGGCGCCCGAGCCGGATGCACGACCGGCTGGTCTACCGACGCCGCGGCGACGGGTGGACCACCGAGCGTCTCGCTCCCTGAGCCCGCGGGGCAAACCTCGCCGGAACACGTCGGATTTCTCGCAGGCGGCCAGCGCTCGGTGGGACTAGCCTGAGGAACCATGCAGGACGCGCCCAGCAGGTTGCAGGTGCGGCTGGCCGCCGACGCCGCCAGCGTCCCTGCCGCGCGCCGTTTCGTGGCCGACGGCCTGACGGCCTGGGGCGAGGCCAAGCTCGTCGACGTCGCCGAGCTGGTGGCCAGCGAGCTGTCGAGCAACGCGGCGCTGCACGCGATGGCGGAGTTCATGCACGTGACGGTCGAACGGCCCGCGCACCCCGCCACGGGCGTACGTGTCGCGGTCGAGGACGACGGGCCCGTCGGCGTCGAGGCCGTGCTGGCCCGGACGCCGGCCGGCGAGGACCCGGCGTGGGCCGAGCTCGACGCGACCGGACGCGGACTGGCGATCGTGGCCACCCTGGCTGGGCGCTGGGGTGTCGACGAGACGACGCGCGGCAAGCGGGTGTGGGCCGAGCTGACGGAGCCCGAGCCGACGCACGACGCCTTCGACCCCGAGCGCGCCGAGACGCGCGCGGGCCCGGAGGACGGCGAGCTGCCACCCGGCTGGGCGCTCGTGCGGCTGGTCCGGTGCCCCGTCGCGCTGAGCCTGCAGCAGGACCGCCACCTCGACGAGCTGGTCCGCGAGCTGCAGCTGCTGGGCGTCGACGAGGACAACAGCGAGTCGGCCGCCATCGCCGCCGAGATCCAGGGCCTCCTCGTCTCGCCGACGCACGCACGACTCACCGGCCGCCGGGCTGCGGAGCGGGCCCGCGACGAGCACCGTGAGCACGTCGACGTGGAGATGGCCATGCCGCGCGAGTTCGGAGCGCTCGTCGAGCAGCTGCAGGTCGCCGTGGCCCGTGCCGACCGGCTCTGCGAGGAGGGCCGGCTCCTGACGCTGTCGTCCCCGCCCGAGCTGCGCGCGCTGCGGGCCTGGATGACCCACGAGGTGCTGGCACAGACCGGGGGAGCGGCTCCGACCTCCTGGCCCGACTGGCTCGCCGGCTGAGCGGACGCTTCCTGGCGACTTGTGAGTGAGTGCTCACTCATTTAGGCTCTCGGGGTGACCCCTCGCGCCCGCCCGATGACCCCCGAGGACCGGCGCGAGGCGTTGGTCGACGCGACGATCCCCTTGCTGCACGAGCACGGGCGCGGCGTCACCACCAAGCTGATCGCCGACGCCGCCGGGGTCGCAGAGGGCACGATCTTCCGGGTCTTCGAGTCCAAGGACGAGCTCGTCACCGCGGCGCTCGAGAAGGCCCTCGACCTCGATCCGTTCCTGGCCGACCTCGAGTCCGTCGACCTCGACCGGCCGCTCCGCGAGCGGCTCGTCGACCTCTGCTCGCGCCTGCAGGAGCGCTTCCGCGGCATCTTCTCCCTGATGACCGCGATGGGCATGGTCGGCCCGCCGAAGTCCCACCGCCAGATGGAGGAGGGCCGGCGTCGCGCCGAGAAGGCCATGATCGCCGTCGTCGAGCCCGACGCCGACCGGCTCACGTGCACCCCCGACCAGCTCGTGCACATGCTCCGGATGCTGACCTTCTCCGGGACGCACCCGCACATCAGCGACGGTCACCTGCTCACGCCCGACCAGATCGTCGACACGCTGCTCGACGGCGTACTGAGGAAGAAGGACTCCTGATGCTCCTCCGGCTGGTCCGCACCTACCTCAGGCCGTACGCCGCCCCGCTGGCCGCGGTCGTCGCGCTGCAGTTCGTCGGCACGATGGCCGCGCTCTACCTGCCGAGCCTCAACGCCGACATCATCGACAAGGGCGTGGTCACCGGCGACACCGGCTACATCGTGCGCCACGGCGGGCTGATGCTGGCCGTCTCGCTGGTGCAGGTCGTCTGCTCGATCGCAGCCGTGTGGTTCTCGGCGCGCAACGCGATGGGCTTCGGTCGCGACCTCCGGGCCGCCATCTTCCGCCGGGTCGGGTCGTTCTCGACCCGCGAGGTGCAGCACTTCGGGGCGCCGTCGCTGATCACCCGCGAGACCAACGACGTGCAGCAGGTGCAGATGCTCGTGCTGATGGGCGGGACGCTGATGGTCGCGGCGCCGATCATGATGGTCGGCGGCATCATCATGGCCGCGCGCGAGGACGTCGGCCTGTCCTGGCTGGTGCTCGCGGTCGTCCCGGTCCTCGGTGTCTCGATCGGCCTGATCGTGCGCCAGATGGTGCCCAGCTTCCGACTGATGCAGGAGCGCATCGACGAGGTCAACCGGCTGCTGCGCGAGCAGATCACCGGCGTTCGCGTGGTGCGGGCGTTCGTGCGCGAGCAGCACGAGACCACCCGGTTCGCCGACGCCAACGCCCAGCTCACCGAGGTCGCGATCCGCGCCGGGCGCTGGCAGGCCGCGATGTTCCCGACGGTGATGATCGTGGCCAACGTCGCGACCGTGGGGGTGCTGTGGTTCGGCGGCCACCGCGTCGAGGCCGGGCACATGGAGGTCGGCGCCCTCACCGCCTACATCTCCTACCTGATGCAGATCGTGATGTCGGTGATGATGGCGATGTTCATGCTGATGATGGTCCCGCGCGCCGCGGTGTGCGCCGACCGGATCACCGAGGTCCTCGACACCGAGTCGTCGGTCGTCCCCCCGTCCGACCCGGTCACCGAGCTGCCCGAGCGGCTGACGCTCGAGCTCGACGCGGTGACCTTCGCCTACCCCGGCGCCGACGAGCCCGTGCTGCGGGAGGTCACCATGACGGCCCGGCCGGGGGAGACGGTGGCGATCGTCGGGTCGACCGGCGCCGGCAAGTCGACGCTCGTCAACCTGGTGCCGCGCCTGTTCGACGCGACCGAGGGAGCGGTGCGCGTCGGCGGGGTCGACGTACGCCGCCTCGACCCCGAGACGCTGTGGTCGCGGCTCGGGCTGGTGCCGCAGAAGGCGTTCCTCTTCCGCGGGACCATCGCCGACAACCTGCGCTACGGCAAGCCCGACGCCACCGAGGAGGAGATGTGGGAGGCGCTGGAGATCGCCCAGGCGCGGGAGTTCGTCGAGGCCATGCCCGAGGGTCTGCAGTCCGACGTCGCCCAGGGCGGCACCAGCCTCAGTGGCGGCCAGCGGCAGCGGATGGCCATCGCCCGTGCGGTCATCCGCCGCCCGGAGATCTACCTCTTCGACGACTCGTTCTCCGCGCTCGACCTCACCACCGACGCCCGCCTGCGCGCGGCGCTCAGACCGGTGACCCGTGAGTCGACCGTGGTCATCGTCGCGCAGCGCGTCGCGACCATCCGCCACGCGGACCGCATCGTCGTGATGGAGGACGGCGCCGTCGTGGGCAGCGGCACGCACGACGACCTGCTCGAGACCTGCACGACCTACCGCGAGATCGTCGAGTCGCAGCTCACGGCCGAGGAGGTGGCATGACAACCGAGGCGCCCGCCAAGGACGGGCAGCTCAAGGAGACCGAGCGCGTCCAGACCGGGCCGGGCGGACCCGGCCGCGGCCCGATGGGCGGCGGGATGATCGGTCAGAAGGCCGACACGTTCTGGCCCTCGCTCAAGCGTCTCCTCGCCCGGCTGCATCCCGAGCGCCGCAAGGCGTACGCCGTCCTGGTGCTGACGGTGCTCAGCGTGGTCGCCACCGCCGTCGGGCCGTGGATCCTGGGCCGGGCGACCGACCTCGTCTTCGCCGGGCTGATCGGCAAGGACGTGCTCGAGTCCGGGGCGACGCAGGAGCAGGCGGTCGAGTCGCTGCGCGCCCAGGGCGAGGACGACCGCGCCGACATGCTCGCGTCGATGGACCTCACCGACGGGGTCGACTTCTCGGCGGTCGCAGACGTGCTGCTCGTCGTGCTCGCCGTCTACGTCGCCGCGTCGCTGCTGGCCTGGCTCGGCGGTTACCTCCTCAACGACGTCGTGCAGGGCACCGTGCTGCGGATGCGCTCCGAGGTGGAGGACAAGGTGCACCGGCTGCCGCTGGGATACTTCGACAGGCAGCCGCGCGGCGAGCTGCTGAGCCGCGTCACCAACGACATCGACAACATCAGCACGACGCTCCAGCAGACGATGAGCCAGATGCTCACCTCGCTGCTCACCGTGTTCGCGGTGCTCGGGATGATGTTCTGGATCTCCCCGATGCTCGCGATGGTGGCACTGGTCTCGGTGCCGATCTCGATGATCATCACGGCGGCGGTGATGAAGCGCTCGCAGGGCATGTTCATCCAGCAGTGGCGCCGCACCGGCACCCTCAACGCCCACATCGAGGAGACCTTCTCGGGGCACGCGATCGTCAAGGTCTTCGGCCGGCAGCACGAGGCCGAGCGGGTGTTCGCCGAGCAGAACGACGAGCTCTACGAGGCGTCGTACGGCGCCCAGTTCGTCAGCGGCCTGATCATGCCGATCATGATGTTCGTCGGGAACCTCAACTACGTCGTGATCGCCGTCCTCGGCGGCCTGCGGGTGGCGAGCGGCACCATGTCGCTCGGTGACGTGCAGGCGTTCATCCAGTACTCGCGCCAGTTCACCCAGCCGCTCACGCAGGTGGCCTCGATGCTCAACCTGCTGCAGTCGGGCGTGGCGTCGGCGGAACGGGTCTTCGAGCTGCTCGACGCCGACGAGGAGTTGCCCGACGCGGGCGGGCAGCCGGCCTCTGCTGCCGACGCCCATGGCGAGGTGCGCTTCGAGGACGTGTCGTTCTCCTACGACCCCGAGCGGCCGCTCATCGAGCACCTCTCGCTCGTCGCCGAGCCCGGTCACACCGTCGCGATCGTCGGGCCGACGGGCGCCGGCAAGACGACGATGGTCAACCTCGTGATGCGCTTCTACGATCCGCAGGCCGGGCGGATCCTCATCGACGGTGTCGACATCACCTCGATCCCGCGCGGCGTGCTGCGCGGGCGGATCGGGATGGTGCTGCAGGACACGTGGCTCTTCGCCGGCACGATCCGCGACAACATCGCCTACGGCCGGCCCGACGCCACCGAGGAGCAGATCCTCGAGGCGGCCCGGGCGACGTTCGTCGACCGCTTCGTGCACTCGCTGCCCGACGGCTACGACACGGTCATCGACGAGGACGGCTCCAACCTGTCCGCGGGCGAGCGCCAGCTGGTGACCATCGCGCGGGCGTTCCTCTCCGACCCGGCGCTGCTGATCCTCGACGAGGCGACGTCCTCGGTCGACACCCGCACCGAGCTGCTGCTGCAGCAGGCGATGGCGGCGCTGCGCTCGGACCGTACGTCGTTCGTGATCGCGCACCGGCTCTCGACGATCCGCGACGCCGACCTGATCCTCGTGATGGAGGACGGCTCGATCGTCGAGCAGGGCTCGCACGAGCAGCTGCTTGCGGCCGACGGCGCCTACGCCCGCCTCTACCGCTCGCAGTTCGAGGCGGCGGTCGAGGACGTCGTCGCCTGAGATACCTGAGGACGTGGTGAACGTGCTCAGGCCCCGATCACGTGCACCACGTCCTCAGATATCCCGTTGAGCGCCTCCGCGCTGCGACGTACGGTGGTCGCACACAGAAGGGAGGTGATCCGGAGAATGATTTCTTTTCGGATGAGTGAGGTGGCTGCCCGCTAAGGCAGCCCGGTCCGCCGACAGCTGCCGGCGAATCCACTGCAGCCACCCGACCCGCAGGCTCCCGGTGTCATCCCCCGGGGCCCCTCTTCTGAGGGGCAGCAGGCCTGCGGGTCGCTGCATTTCCCGGGGTCGTTCGACGCTGCGGCGGCTCCCGGGCGCTCGAGCAACGTAGGCAGTTCGGCTGCGACGCGGACGCCGTCGGGCGTACGCCGCACCCCACCGCCGCGAACTGCCTATTTTCGTGCATCACCGGCCGCGAGCGGTCATCCGAACCGGCACCCATGCGTACGCGTCCGTCTGACGCTGCGGGTCCGACGACCCACCCCGCGTCTGGGTGAGCCAGGTCTCGCCCCCGGCGAGTAGCGGGAACAATGGGCCCGAGCCTATGGTTGTTGAGAGCAACTATTGCGAAACGCAACCGAACGAAG
>DATIAB010000192.1:0-2961 GCA_035458265.1 Ornithinibacter sp.
GTGTAGAGCTGCTTGTCCTTGAGGGTCTCGGGCACCTCGCCGCGCACGATGTCCTGGGCCAGGCCCTCGACGACGGCGGTCTTGCCGACGCCGGGCTCACCGATGAGGACGGGGTTGTTCTTCGTGCGGCGCGAGAGCACCTGCATGACCCGCTCGATCTCCTTCTCACGCCCGATGACCGGGTCGAGCTTGCCCTCGCGGGCAGCGGACGTGAGGTTGCGACCGAACTGGTCGAGCACGAGTGAACCGGCCGGGGTGCCCTCGGCGGGGCCGCCCTGGGTGGCGCCGCCGCCGCCCGAGGAGCCCTCCTTGCCGCCCTGGTAGCCCGAGATCAGCTGGATGACCTGCTGACGCACGCGGGAGAGGTCGGCGCCGAGCTTGACGAGCACCTGCGCGGCGACGCCCTCGCCCTCGCGGATCAGGCCGAGCAGGATGTGCTCGGTGCCGATGTAGTTGTGGCCGAGCTGAAGCGCCTCGCGCAGGCTGAGCTCGAGCACCTTCTTGGCGCGCGGCGTGAACGGGATGTGGCCCGTCGGTGCCTGCTGGCCCTGGCCGATGATCTCCTGGACCTGCTCGCGCACGGCCTCGAGCGAGATGCCGAGGCTCTCGAGGGCCTTGCTCGCGACGCCTTCGCCCTCGTGGATCAGGCCGAGCAGGATGTGCTCCGTGCCGATGTAGTTGTGGTTGAGGCCGCGGGCCTCCTCCTGGGCGAGCACGACGACGCGGCGTGCGCGGTCGGTGAACCGTTCGAACATGGTGCCTTCTCCTGACGTCGAGTCCCCTCGATGCTAGTCGCGCCGTCTGGATGTGGCTCGACGTTAACCAGTGTGCGGTCGAGCGGCGAGAGGAGAACTGTCAGGCCCAACGCGGCACACGGGCCCAGGTGTTCCGCGTGTTCGCTCTCGGCGCACGGCGTCCGTCGACCTGGATGACGGCCGCCCCCTGTCGCCACGGCATCCTGAGCGGTCGGGCCGGGTCAGCGGCGACGCTGGCACAGACCGCACCAGAAGAGGTTTCGCCCGGCGACCACGCGCGTGCGCACCTTCGACCCGCAGGTGGGACACGGCATCCCGGCGCGCCGGTAGACCGAGGACGAGCGCTCGGTGAGGTGCGGCACCTCGCCGCGGCCGAGGGCTGCCTCGACCTCGACCACCTCGTTCTCGACGGTGACGATCCGGCCGGTCGCGACGCCGAGGGGCATGAGGCGCTCGAGGTCGTCCCAGATGAGGCGCCACGAGGCCCGGCGGAGCATGCGCCCTTCCGTGAACGGCGACAGGCGGTGCCGGAAGAGCACCTCCGAGCGGTAGACGTTGCCGATCCCGGCGAGTACCGCCTGGTCCATGAGGAGCTCGCCGATGGGGCGCGACGAGCGGGTGATGCGGGCCCACGCGGCATCCGGGTCGGCGTCGGGGCGCAGGGGGTCGGGGCCGAGGCGGGCGAGCACGGCGTCGACCTGCTCGGGGGAGGCGACCTCGCACAGGTTCGGGCCGCGCAGGTCGGCGACGTGCTGGTCGGTGCGCAGCCGCAGGCGCACCTGACCAACCGCCGGCACCTCGGCGGTCCACTCGTGGCTGTCGACCGTGAAGGACCCGATGAGCCCGAGGTGCACGTGCAGCCAGCGGTCGTCGGCGAACTCGACGAACAGGTGCTTGCCGCGCGAGGTCGCCCGCAGCAGCTGGTGGCCCGTGAGCTGGGCGGCGCCCTCGTCGAACTTGCCCTGAGGGCTGGTGACCTCGGGAGTCGTGCCCGCGAAGGCCTCGTGGAGGTCGCGGGCGAGGGCGAACAACGTGTGGCCTTCGGGCATGGACCTGAGCGTATGCCGGGGTTCGGCCTGGCCGCGCCCCCCGCTGCTGGGGTGCCAGGGGCGCGGCCAGGCGCGCGGTTGGCCCCCCAGCCCAGGAGCAGGCTGCTACCAGCTGCCGGATGCCGGCGGCACCGGCACCTCGCGCAGGATCCGCAGCGCCTTCGGGCCGAATCCGTGCAGCCGCAGGAGGTCACGATCCGAGGTGGCGGCCACGGCATCCCAGGTCGTGAGCCCGGCGTGCTCCAACGCGCCGCGGGCCGGGGCGCCGAGGGCAGGCACCTCGTGGGGTGGGACGCCCGGGACGTCGGGGACGTCGGGCACCTGCGGAACCTCCGGGACGTCGGGCACGTCGGGCGACGGGACGTCCGGGACATCGTGTGGCGGCACGTCGGGGACCCCCGGCGCACCCGGCGCACCCGGGGCGTCCGGCGCGCCGTTCGGCTGCTCACCGTCCGCCAGCACGCCCGTCGGCCCCACCAGGCTGCACATGTCAGCTCGCCTTCTTCGCGGCGGACTTCGCGGCCGCCTTCTTGGCGGGCGCCTTCTTCGCCGTGGCCTTCTTGGCCGGGGCGGCCTTCGTGGCGGACGCGGTCTTCTTCGCCGCCGGCTCGGGGGTCTCACCGCGAGCAGCCTTGGCCTTCTCGACCGAGCGGGCCAGCGCCGCGAGCAGGTCGACGACCTCCCCGCTCTCCTCCGGCTCGGCCGCGCTGACACGCACCTCGCCACCTTCGACCTTGGCGCGCACGAGCTCCTTGACGGCGATGGCGTAGTCGTCCTCGTAGTCGCCCGGCTCGTAGTCGCCGGCCAGCTGGTCGATGAGCATCTTGGCCATGTCCATCTCCTGCTTGGTCGCACGCTGCTCCTCGGTGACGGCCGCGAAGTCGGCGGCGCGCACCTCGTCGGGCCAGAGCATCGTCTGCATGACGATGACGCCGTCGCGCACCCGCAGCACGGCCATCGTCATTCGGGTGCGGATCGAGACGGTGCAGATGGCCATCCGCTTCTCCGTCTCAAGGGCGTCGCGGAGCAGGACGTACGGCTTGGTCGCGGCCTTGTCGGGCTCGAGGTAGTAGGACTTGTCGAGCCACATGGGGTCAATCTGGTCAGCGGGGACGAACTTGGTGACCCCGATCTCCTTCGACGTCCTGCTCGGCAGG
>DATIAB010000193.1:0-5706 GCA_035458265.1 Ornithinibacter sp.
CCCTTCTCGATCCGACCGGTCGTCCCGTAGACGCCGATGCCGGCCGGGACCGCACCGTGCGGAGCACCCGCGTCGAGGAGCGCCTCCCAGAGCTCGGCGGCCCGATCCATCGCGACGTAGAGCTCCCAGCCGAGCTCGCCGACGTACGAGATGCGCGAGGCCAGTACCGGGACGCCGCCGAGGTCGGCCTGGCGACAGGTCAGGAAGCCGAACCCGGCATCGGAGACGTCGTCGGAGGTCAGCGAGCTGACGATGTCGCGCGCCCGTGGGCCCCAGACACCGATCGTGGACACCTCGTCGGTGAGGTCGGTCAACGTGGTGGCGCCGTCCTCCGGCAGGTGCGCGGAGAACCAGGCGCGGTCAGCCATGCCGTGCGCGCCGCCGGTCACCACGCGGAAGTGGTCATCGCCGAGGCGCATGACGGTGAGGTCGGAGCGGAAGCCCCCCTTGGGGTCGAGGACCGGGGTGTAGACGACCTTGCCGACGGCGACGTCGCACTGCGCCACGCAGGTCCTCTGCACCACGTCGAGCGCCTCTGGCCCCTCGATGTCGAAGACGCAGAAGGCGGACAGGTCGATCACCGCGGCCGCCTCGCGCATCCGGAGGTGCTCGGCGTTGATGATCGGGCTCCACCACCGGGCGTCCCACTCGTGCTCGCGCGGCATCACGGCGTCGCCGTACTGGTCGAGCAGGCCGGCGTTGGACTCGTACCAGAAGGGCCGCTCCCAGCCGGCGGTCTCGAAGAAGACGGCGCCGAGCTTGGCCTGGGAGTCGTGCATCGGGGAGAGCCGCTGGTCGCGGTCGGACTCGTACTGCTCCCCCGGGTGCACGATGCCGTAGGTCTTGATGAACGACTCGGTGGTGCGCAGCCGGGTGTGCTCGCGACGCTTCTGGTGCTCGTGGAAGCGCGCGATGTCGCTGTGGTGAAGGTCGATCTCGGAGTGGCCATGGGTCATCCACTCGGCCACCGCACGACCGACGCCGGGCCCCTCCTTGATCCACACCGCGGCGGCGGTCCAGAGGCCGGCGACCTCGCTCTCGCCCAGGATCGGGTTGCCGTCGCAGGTGAGGGACAGCAGGCCGTTGATGGCGTAGCGCATCTCCGCGCCCTCCGCACCGAGCAGCTCGGGCATCAGCTCGTAGGCCTGCTCGAGCTGGGGGTCGAAGTCGTCGGAGGTGAAGGGCATCTCGGTCGGCGAGAGCCTGGCTTGCTCGATCGAGGGGATGTCCTCGGGCTCGTGGAGGATCGCCCGGTGGGCGTAGGACCCGACCTCCATGTCGGCGCCGTGCTGCCGCTCGTAGCAGAAGGTGTCCATGTCGCGGATGATCGGGAAGGAGATCTCGCCCTCCCTCTCCGCCAGCTGCGGGCAGGGGCCCACGCTGATCATCTGGTGCACCGCCGGCGTCAGTGGGATGCTCACGCCGGCCATGTCGCCGACCTTGGGGCTCCACACGCCCGCCGCGATGACGACGGTGGCGGTCTCGATGTCGCCGCCGGTGGTGCGCACGCGGGTGATCCGGCGTCCGCGCGGACCTTCCACGGTGTCGAGCCCCACGACCTCGACCGTCGGCACGACCGTGAGCTCGCCGGTCGCGAGCGCCCGCTCGCGCATGATCGTGCCGGCGCGCAGCGAGTCGACGACGCCGACGCCGGGGGTCCAGAACGCCCCGATGAACTGGTCCTCCTCGATGAAGGGCACGCGCTCCTTGACGAAGGCGGGGCTGACCAGCTCGGCCTCGATGCCCCAGGCCCGCGCACTCGACATGCGGCGCCGCAGCTCCTCCATCCGCTCCTCCGTGCGCGCGATCTCGAAACCGCCGGACTCGGTGAAGACGCCCATCTCCTTGTACTGCGCGACCGAGTCGAGCGTCAGGTCGGTGATCTCACGGGAGTGGTCGACGGTGAAGATGAAGTTGGACGCGTGGCCGGTGGACCCGCCCGGGTTGGGCAGCGCCCCCTTGTCGATCTGCACCACGTCCGTCCACCCGAGCCGGGTGAGGTGGTGCACGAGGCTGTTGCCGACGATGCCGGCTCCGATCACGACGACGCCGGCGGTCGCGGGGACATCTGCCATGGCTGGCTCCTGTGCGGGCTGACTCAGTGAGTTGCGTATCGCGCAACTGGTTGCGCTATATGCGATTCCTGAAATGTACGCCGCCGCCCCGGCGCACTGTCAAGGGTGCGCGGGGCGGCGGGCCTGGTCCGTCGGGCGGGTGCGGCCGGGTCAGGCCCTCGGGTCCTCGTCCGGTCCCGGGCTGACCTCGTCCGGGTCGGCGCCGAGCGCGGCCAGGGCGACCGAGTGGTTCTCGACCGAGTCGTACTTCTGGGCGTGGAGCACGGCCTTGCGCACGCGCGAGGGGAGCGTCGACTCGTACGGCTCCGCGCGCAGCGACTTCATCAGGGACACGCACATCGCGCAGATCACCAGCATGAACGGCCCCGCCACGATGATCACCAGTGTCTGCAGCGCACCCAGGCCTCCGGAGAACAGCAGCACGGCCGCCACCGCGCCCTGCGCGACGCCCCAGAAGATGACGAGCCAGCGCATCGGCTCCTCCTTGCCGTGCTGGCTCAGCATGCCCATCACGATCGAGGCCGAGTCCGCCCCGGTGATGAAGAAGATCGCGACGAGGAAGACCGCGAGCACGACCGTGATGCTGGAGAGCGGGTACTCCCGCAGCGTGGCGAACAGGGCACTCTCGGTGCCCTCGTCCGCGAGCACGGCGCCCAGGTCCTTGGCGCCGGAGAGCTGCAGGTCGAACGCCGAGCCGGCCAGGATCGAGAACCAGACGAACGACACCAGGCTCGGCACCAGGATCACGTAGATGACGAACTGCCGGATGGTGCGCCCCTTGGAGATGCGGGCGATGAACATGCCGACGAAGGGCGTCCAGGAGATCCACCACGCCCAGTAGAAGATCGTCCAGGCGCTGAGGAACTCGCTCCCTCCGAAGGCTCCGGTGCGGAAGGCCATGGTGGGCAGGTGGGTCAGGTAGCCGCCCAAGGACTCGGTGAACGTGCTGAGGATGAACACCGTCGGGCCGACCACGAAGAGGAAGAAGACGAGCAGGAGGGCGGCGATCGCATTGGCGTTGGAGAGCAGCTGGATGCCCTTCTCGACGCCGGTGACCGCCGAGAGGACGAAGCACAGGGTCAGCACCGCGATGACACCGACGGTCAGCCACCTCGACTGGCCGCTGCCGAAGACGTCGTCGAGGCCGCCGGTGATCTGCAGGGCGCCGAGGCCGAGCGACGTGGCGGAGCCGAAGAGGGTGGCGAAGATCGCGATGATGTCGATCGCCTTGCCGGGACCCTGCGTGGCGCGCTCCCCCAGGAGCGGCCCGAAGGCGCCGGAGACCAGGTTGCCGGCCCCCTTGCGGTAGGCGAAGTAGCCGATCGAGAGGCCGATCACGCTGTACATCGCCCACGGGTGGAACCCCCAGTGGAAGAAGGCGTACTCCATCGCGACGCGTGCGCTGTCGGGCGTCGACGGGTCGCCGCGACCCGGCGGGATGCTGCTCGCGTCGGTGGCGGTGAGGTACGTCAGCGGCTCGGCGACCCCCCAGAACATCAGCCCGATGCCCATGCCGGTCGCGAACATCATCGAGACCCACGAGAACGTCGAGAACTCCGGCTTGGAGTCGTCGGGGCCGAGCCGGATGTTGCCGTAGCGCGTGATCGCGAGATAGGCGGAGAACAGCAGGAACACCGCGCTGACGAGGATGAAGAGCCAGCCGAACAGCGAGGTGAGCTCACCGAGGATCGTGGCCGTCGTCTCACCCATCCCGGTCGAGTCGATCGTGCCCCAGAGGAGGAACGCGACCGCCAGGCCGGCGGCGACGCCGAAGGTCACCTTGTCGAGCGGGAAGTGCCCATCCTTCCCGGCCGGCGGGACGACGGACTCACCAACGGGTTCCTTGAGCGCCATGGCCGCCTCCCATCCTGTTGCGCTTGGCGCAACACTGTGCGTGACCTGCAACACAGGTACAGTGCTCCGCCCCCCGTGAGGTGTCAAGGGCAGCCCGGGTCGGCGTCACTCGGTGCGCAGGAACTCCAGGTGGCGCTCGTACTGGTCGAGGACGTCGTGGATGACCTGGTCGCTCGTGTACCCCATCACGTCGTAGTCCTGGCCGCCGTCGAGCAGGTGCACCTCGAGCCGGGCGTACTGGTCGCGGTCGCCGATCATCCGGCCGCCGTAGGTCGGCACCGGCGAGAGCCGCACCTGCACCCGGTAGACGAACTGTCCCTCGTCCCCCTCCGTGGTGAGCTCGGCGTACGCGGCTCCCGCCACGTCCCCGTGCACCACCGACGCCGTGACACCCATCGATGTGAGCTCATCGGCGACCTCGCGCAGGGCGGGCTCGACCGTCGAGCCGAGGTAGGCCGTCGCCGCCTCCTCGTCGACGAAGTTGATCGTCCGGGCCAGGCGCGCCTTCCATGCCTTGCGCGTGTCATGACCCAGCCCCGTACGAGCCGAGAGCAGCGGGGACATGCCGCGCACCCCGGCACCGGCCTTGCGTCCCTCGTTGCGGATCGCGCGGAACAGGCCCCACATGACCAGCACGAGCACGAATGCGAAGGGCAGGCCCATGATGATCGTCGCGTACTGGAGGGCGAGGATCCCGCCCACGGCGAGCATCGCGACAGTCAGGAGGCCGGTGACGCTGGCCCAGCTGATGCGCAGCCACGCGGCGCAGTCCTGCTGCACGTCGTGCAGCTCGGAGCAGAGGTTTCCCATGACCAGCGCCGCGGAGTCGGCAGAGGTGATGTAGAACAGCAGGCCGACGACGAACGCGAGGAAGATCACGACGTCCGAGAACGGGTAGTCGCGCAGCAGGTCGTAGAAGCCGACACCGGTGAAGTCGACGGCCGACTCGGCGAACGCGTCGTCGCCGCCCCGGACCTTGTCGATCGCGGCGTTGCCGAAGATCGAGATCCACATGACGATGTAGCTGAACGGGATGACCATCGTGCCGAGCACGAACTGCCGGATGGTGCGCCCGCGGGAGATCCGGGCCAGGAACTGGCCCACGAAGGACGCCCACGCGACCCACCACGCCCAGAAGAACAGCGTCCACAGCTGCATCCACTCCTGGGTGTCGGTGAAGGCGAAGGTCTCCAGCGTCTTGGCCGGGAACGACCGGATGAAGTCGCCCACGTTCATCACCACGGCGTTGAGCAGGAACGAGGTCTGGCCGGTGATCAGCACCCAGCCGGCCAGCCCGAGGGCGAGCAGCACGTTGAGCTGCGACAGGATCCGGATGCCCTTGTCGACGCCGGTGGTGGCCGAGATCGCGGCGACCGTGACGGCGAGGATCGCCAGCGCGGCCTGCGCCCCGGTGCCCACCGGCACGTCGAAGATGACGTTGAGCCCGACGTTGAGGAACACCACCCCGATGCCGAGGCTGGTCGCCACCCCGAAGATCGTGCCGAGGACGGCCGCGGTGTCCACCGTGTGGCCCAGCGCCCCGTCGATCCTCTTGCCGAAGACGGGGTAGAGCGCGGACCGGACGGCCAGCGGGAGGTTCTTGCGGTAGGAGAAGTAGGCCAGGGCGAGCCCCATCAGCGCGTACATGGCCCAGCCCGTCACGCCGTAGTGGAACAGCGTCCAGACCGTCGCGTCGCGGGCCGCGTCGACGGTCCCGGGCTCGCCGACGGGCGGCGCGGTGTACTGGGAGACCGGCTCGATGACGGAGTAGAACATC
>DATIAB010000194.1:0-3515 GCA_035458265.1 Ornithinibacter sp.
GCGAACACCTCGTCGGGCCCGTAGTCGTTGAGGATGGCGGTGAGGCTGGAGGTCTCGGCACACAGCGAGATGGCCGAGAGCGGGCGACGGTCCGTGCACCAGCGACCGACGAGCTCGGCCGTCAGGTGCTGTGCCTCGGCCGCACTGCCGCCGTTCCCCGCAGCGAGGAGCCGTCCACCGTCGACGAGGGTGCTCGCGAGGTGCCTGCCCCATGCCGTGACGACCTCGGACTGGCCGATGAGGGAGTGCAGGCCGGCCTCGACCTCCACCATGTGCTCTGCGAGCCATCCGGGGCGAGCGACGGGCGATGCCGCGGACCCGGAGACAACGGCCTCCAGCACCCGCTGGGTCCGTTCGGCCACCACGGACCAGTCGAAGCGTTCGACCGCCCGGGCCCGGGCCACGCTGCCCATGCGGGCCGCCGCCGCCGGGTCGTCGAGGAGACCGCGGACGGCCGTCACGAGGGCGGTGACGTCACGCGGCGGGATGAGCAACCCGGTGATGCCGGGGTCGACGGAGTCCAGCAGCCCTCCGACTGCGGAGCCGACGAGCGGTCGTCCGCAGGCCGCCGCCTCCAACGGGGTGATGCCGAACGGCTCGTACCACGGCACGGCGAGGACGACGTCGGCTGAGCGGTAGAGCGCCGGCAGCTCGTCGTGACGACGCTGGCCGGTGAGCACGAGCCGGTCACCGACTCCGAGCTCGCTCGCCAGGGCGCGCAGCCGACACGCCTCGGGGTCCCGGTGCAGCTGGTCGCTCGGGGGACCGCCGACGACGACCAGCTCGGCGTCGGGGAGGTCGGCGAGTGCACGCACCGCGAGGTCGAAGCCCTTGCGCTCGACGAGGCGGCCCACGGCAAGCAGCCGGTGCAGCTCGGACCTCGGCACCCGCGTCGGCCCGTCGACCGTCTCCATCGGGGTGAACCGGGTCGTGTCCACCCCGCAGGGGACGACGCGGACGTGGTCTGTCGGCACCCCCATCATCGCGAGCTCGTCCACCTCGTCGCTGCACGTGGCGATGATCGCGTCGACCGTCGCGGCGAGCCGGCGCTCGAGCCGCAGCCGCTCCGCCGGGCTCGTGTCGGCATCCCGCTGGTGCCGGTGCTTCACGCTGCCGAGGGCGTGGAACGTCTGCACCACGGGCACTCCCTGACGCCGTCCGGCACGGGTGGCCGCGAGACCGGACATCCAGAAGTGCGCGTGGACGACGTCCGGGACCCCCGTCTGCACCCAGTCCTGCTCCATGGCATCGGCGAAGTCGTCCATCCACGGCAGGAGGTCGTCCTTGGGCAGGTGCGCCTCCGGGCCCGCGGGAACGTGGACGACGGACACGCCCTTGGCCATGACGACCCGCTCGGGCAGGTCCGGGGCGTCCCGGCGCGTGTAGACGCTCACGTCGTGCCCGAGATGGGCCAGGCCCAGTGCCAGCTCGGCCACGTGGACGTTCTGTCCCCCGGCGTCGGGCTCGCCGAGAGCGGCCAGGGGGCTCGCGTGCTCGGACACCATCGCGATCTTCACGGTGATACCTCCTTGAGGATGTGGTCCCAGTCCTGGAGGAACCGGTTGAGGGGAAAGCGCAGCAGGGCGTGTGCCCGGGCGGCCTGACCCATGGCACGCGCCTCGTCGGCGTCGGCGAGGAGCCGTCGTGCGGTGGCTCGCAGCAGCGCGATGTCGTTGGTGACCAGGCCCGCAGCCGGTGGCACCGCCTCGGGTGCCTCGGTGGCCGACAGGGCCAGCACCGGCATGCCGAGGGTCATCGCCTCGATGAGCGAGAGCCCGAGGCTGGTCCACCGGTAGGGGTGCAGGTAGACGCGGTGCCGCGCCAGCGCCTCGTGCAGCTGCGCCTGGGGCAGGTCGTGGCAGCGGCGGCTGTCCAGACCGGGAACGCCGTGGTGCTCGGCGATGGCTCCGAGCAGCTCGCTGGCCATGCCGTAGACCGAGACCGGGAGGGTGGCCGCGAGGTCGAGCACCACGTCGCTGCCGACGACGCGCCAGCGGCGGACCGGCTCGTTGACGACGACGGCCAGCGAGGCGTCGGTTCCGGAGTACCGCGGGCCCGGGTCGGGGATGCCGTGCTCGACGACCGTCCACCTCGCACCACCGCAGTCCCACGCCATGGCGTTGAAGTGCGTCACGTGGGCGACGAGGACGTCGCGCAGCCGGGCATCGGTCGTGACCGGGTGCCGGGTGTCGACGGCGTGTCCGGGCGGCGCGTTGTGCTCGAGATAGACCGCTGGCAGGTCCACCCCGACGCGACGGCCGGTCCACCGCTCCACGAGGTCGACCTCGTGCGGCCGCTGGAGGATGACGACGTCGACCTCCTCGTCCGACAGGAGGCCGACCGGAACCTCTCGCGCCCGAGCCGGCCAGTCCCAGCTGAGCGCGCGCCCGCGACCGTCGGCTCCGCGGTCCGCGACCAGGGGCAGCAGGTAGTCGTGGTCCCCCTGCACCAGCGAGGTGAGGTAGGAGCCGTGGACGTGCCACACGAGCACCTTCATGCCTTGGCCACCTCCTCGTCGACCGACTCGCGTGCGGGTGCCCGGGAGCCGGTCAGCCGACGGACCGCCGACACCACGTCGCGACCGGACACCCAGCTCGTGCACGGGTGCCCCGGCACGGGACACCGGCTGGCTCGGGTGAGGGCGCAGGCTGCCAGCTGGTCGCCGAGCACCACGGACGGCACTCCCCAGGGCCGCCAGCGCTCCACCGGGACGACGGGCGCGAACACGCTCACGACGGGTGTCCCGACCGCCGCCGCCAGGTGGGCGGGGCCGGTGTTGCCGACGACGACGGCACTGGCGCGGGCCAGGACACCGGCGAGCTCGGCCAGGGACGTCCTGCCGGTCAGGTCGACCCCACCGAGAGGGGTGACCGCGAGCCCCACGTCCTGCTCGCCCGGGCCGCCGGTCACCACCACCCGCCAGCCGTCCGCTGCCAGGGCCTGTGCGTGCTCGGCCGCACGGTCAACCCCGAGGGCGCGGGTCGGGACCGACGCCGTCGGGTGCACGACGACATAGGCCCGGTCGGCGACCGCCAGCCCGTGGGGCTCGAGCTCGAGCACCAGCTCGGCAGACAGCGGTGGGTGCTGGACCCGCAGCCGGGTGTCACCGGTGCTCGGATGTCCCGCCGCCTCCATGAGAGCGCACATGGCCTCGACCTCGTGGACCCCGCCGAAGCCCGGGTCGTCGCCATCCGGCATCCGTCGGTGCCTCACGTCCAGCAGCGATCCGGCGGCCGACTCGCTGTCCGCGACCACCCGCGGCACTCCGGCCCACTTCGCCACCACGGCCATCGGCAACGCACTCTGGTGGTAGGAGGTCAGCACCACGACCTCGTCGTAGCGGCCCCGTCGGACGTGCCCCAGCAGGTCGTCGAGCACCTGGGGATGGGGAACGGAGCAGGCCGTGTCCGCCCAGGGCGCCTCGGCCGCGATCACCTCGTCGACCCCCGGCAGCAGGCGGGCCGCCTCGGCCCCCGCTGGCGTGGCGAGCAGGTGCACCGCGCCGACGTCGCCAT
>DATIAB010000195.1:0-3982 GCA_035458265.1 Ornithinibacter sp.
CTGCGTCGTCGAGGCCGGGCTCTACGTCACCTCCGGCACCAAGGTGTCCCTCCCGGACGGGAGCATCACCAAGGCCCGCGAGTTGTCCGGGCAGAGCAACCTGCTCTTCCTGCGCAACTCGGTGACCGGCGCCGTGCAGGCTCGCCCCCGTGACGGGCACGGCATCGTGCTGAACTCGGCGCTCCACACCAACGACTGACGCCGGGGTCAGCCCCCGCCTCCATTCACCGAAGGACATCGAAACCATGCCGCGCACCGCCAACGGCGCCCTCACCCTCGCCGAGGAAGGGCCCTCCTCGCCGACCCGTCGTCGGCTGGGGCTGGTTGTCGTCATCGCCCTCGTGGCGGTCGTCGGCGCGGCCGGCTACGCCGGCTTCGGCTACCTGCGGGCGCTGACGGTCACGCAGGCGTGCGAGGTCACCGCAGCGGGCTCGACCTTCCAGTGGGCACCCGACCAGGCCAGCAACGCCGCCGCCATCACGGCCATCGCGCTGAAGCGTGACCTGCCGCCGCGGGCCGCCACCATCGCGATCGCGACGGCCATGCAGGAGTCCAAGGTCCGCAACGTCACGTACGGCGACCGCGACTCACTGGGGCTCTTCCAGCAGCGCCCGTCGCAGGGCTGGGGCACCGCCGAGCAGATCCTCAACCCCGAGTACTCGACGAACCGGTTCTACGACGCCCTCGTCAAGGTCGACGGGTACACGACGATGGAGATCACCGACGCCGCGCAGGAGGTGCAGCGCTCGGCCGCCGGGAAGGCGTACGCGCAGCACGAGGCCCAGGCGCGGGTCACGGCATCCGCCCTGTCGGGCCAGACGCACGCCGGGGTGGTCTGCGTGCTCGAGGACCCTGAGGCACCGGGCGACCCGGAGTCGGTGGCGGCCCTGGTCGAACAGGACTTCGGGGTGCCCGCCGAGGTCGACGGCGACACGGTGACGGTGCGCACCGACGACGAGGACACCGCGTGGGCCGTGGGGTCGTGGGGCGTGGCGCGCGCCACCGACACGGGTGCCGTTCGGGTCGTCGTGGGTGATCGCGAGTGGCGTCGCAGCATGGACGACTCCGCCCGGGAGTGGAGCACCATCGACTCCCCGGCCGCCGATGCACCCGCAGTCACCATCCACGTGACCTGATGGGCGCTCCGGCGCCGGAGCGCCCATCGGCGACTCAGGCGGGTCTGCTCCGGCGCAGGCGGCTCGGCCGGCTCAGGTCGCGAGGCTGAGCTCGCGCTCGACGATGACCGGGTGCTCGTTCACCGCAGCCAGGGCCTGCGCGAGGTCGGCCACGACGTCCGACGGGCTCTCGAGCCCGACGGACAGCCGCAGGAGGCCCGCACTGGGTCGAGCCTCGGGAGCCACCGGTCGATGGGTGAGCGCGGCCGGGTGCTGGATGAGCGTGTCGACACCGCCGAGCGAGACCGCGTGCGTGACCAGGCGGCAGCTGTCGGCCACCGCCGCCGCCGCGGTGTACCCACCGCGCAGCGTGAACGAGAGCACCGAGCCCGGGCCGCTCATCTGTCGGCCCACGAGGCCCGTCGGGTCGCACTGCGGCAGGCTGGGGTGCATGACCCGCTCGACCTCGGGCCGGGCCTGGAGCCATCGCGCGATGGCACTCGCGTGCTCCTGCTGGGTGAGCACCCGCACGGGCAGCGTCTGCAGCCCGCGGTGCAGGAGGTAGGCCGACTGGGGCGACAGGAGGCCCCCGGTGAGGGCCCGGACCCGACGCAACCGCACGGCCCACTCCTCATCGGTTGCCACGACGCCACCGAGCAGGTCCCCGTGACCCCCGATGAACTTCGTCGCCGAGTGCACGCTCAGCACGGCTCCGTGGGCGAGTGGCTGTTGCAGCACCGGGGTCGCGAAGGTGTTGTCGACCAGCACCGGGACATCTCCTGCCCTGGCGACCACGTCGGCGATGTCGACGAGGTCGAGGGAGGGGTTGCCCGGGGTCTCCACGACGACGAGGCCGGTGTCGGGGCGGGTCGCGGCATCCACCCGGTCAGCCGTCGCCCAGGTGACCCGGGTGCCCAGCAGCCCCGTCGCCAGGAGGTGGTCGGTGCCGCCGTACAGCGGCCGCACCGCGACCACGTGTGGGCGCCCCGCGGCGACGGCCGCGAGCAGGCAGGCCGTGATCGCGGCCATCCCGGACGCGAAGGCCACCCCGGCGGGTGCACCCTCGAGCTGGGCGACGGCCCGCTCGAACCGGTCGACGTTGGGGTTCCACAGGCGCTGGTAGACCAGCGAGTCGTCCTGCCGTGGGCGGCCACCGGTGGCGATCCGCTCGTAGGCCTCGCCGCCGAGCTCGACGCTCGGGAGGGGGTAGGTGCTCGACTGGTCGACCGGTGGGACGTGCACCCCAAGTGCGGCGAGGTCCTCACGCCCGGCGTGGACTGCGAGAGTGACTGGCTCCATGTGTCCATGGTCGTGCTTTCATCGGAGTCAGTGCAACACTTTCGTGGAATCCTCGACAGAGGCCTGCCTGATGGGGGATCCTGTCATCCATGACCACCCACCCACCCGTCGCACAGCGGATTCCACGCCGCCCCCTCGATGACGTCGACCGGGCCCTGGTCGAGCTGCTCGCCACGGACGGCCGGATGCCGAACGCCGAGCTGGCGCGACGGGTGGGCATCGCGGAGTCGACGTGCGCGGGACGGGTGAAGGCGCTGCGCGAGGGTGGCGTCGTGCTCGCGATCCGCGGCGAGATCGACCTCGCCGCGCTCGGCCGCCCGATGGAGGCGATGGTGGCGCTGCGCTTCACGGGGCATGCCCGGGAGTCGATGGACTCCTTCCGCGACCGGGTGTCGTCCATCCCCGGGGTCGTCGCGGCGTACCACCTCGCCGGGGCCGACGACTTCCTCGTCCACATCAGCGGCGCCACCGCCAACGACCTGCGCGACCTCGTCCTGGACCACCTCACCTCCGTCGAGGGGGTGGCTCACGCCCAGACGAGCCTGATCTTCGAGCGGGTGCGCGGCCGCCGCCCCCTCGGGTGAGAGTGACCGGTCAGCGGTCGTCGACGGGGACGTAGTCGCGCTCGCCCGCCCCGATGTAGACCTGACGCGGACGGCCGATCTTGGTCGTGGGGTCCTCGATCATCTCGCGCCACTGGGCGATCCAGCCGGGCAGTCGTCCGAGGGCGAACAGGACCGTGAACATGCGCGTCGGGAAGCCCATCGACTTGTAGATCAGGCCCGTGTAGAAGTCGACGTTGGGGTAGAGCTTGCGCTGGATGAAGTAGTCGTCGGCGAGGGCGATCTCCTCGAGACGCATCGCGATCTCGAGGAGGTGGTCACCACCGGCGGTCTTGGCGAGGATCTCGTGCGCGGTGTCCTTGATGATCGCGGCGCGCGGGTCGTAGTTCTTGTAGACCCGGTGGCCGAAGCCCATGAGGCGGACGCCGTCCTCCTTGTTCTTGACCTTCGTCATGAACTCGTCGGTCGAGAAGTCGGCCTTCTCGATCCGCTCGAGCATCTCGAGCACGGCCTGGTTCGCACCGCCGTGCAGCGGTCCGAACAGGGCGTTGATGCCGGCCGAGACCGACGCGAAGAGGTTGGCCTGCGAAGACCCGACGAGGCGCACCGTCGAGGTCGAGCAGTTCTGTTCGTGGTCGGCGTGCAGCACGAGCAACAGGTCCACGGCCCGTACGAGGTCGGGGTCGATCTCGTAGTCGGTCGCCGGGACGCCGAACGTCATCCGCAGGAAGTTCTCGACGAGCGAGAGGTTGTTGTCCGGGTAGAGGAACGGCTGGCCGATCGACTTCTTGTAGGCGTAGGCCGCGATCGTCGGCAGCTTGGCCAACAGCCGGATCGTCGAGATCTCGACCTGCTGGTGGTCGAAGGGGTCGAGGCTGTCCTGGTAGAAGGTCGACAGCGCCGAGACGGCCGAGGAGAGCACCGGCATCGGGTGCGCATCGCGCGGGAAGCCCTGGAAGAAGCCCTTGAGGTCCTCGTGGAGCATCGTGTGCTGGCTGATCCGCC
>DATIAB010000196.1:0-4899 GCA_035458265.1 Ornithinibacter sp.
CCCTGGGACGACCCGGTCAACGACAAGGTCGGCAACATCCTGCTCTCGCGGATGATGGGCGCGGACTCCCGCCTCGACCCGCACGGCTTCGACATCGGCATCCGGGACTCGTGGAAGGACGCCCTGCGCGAGGTCGAGGAGTCGGGTGGCACGGCCTACCCCATTCCGGCAGGCGCCTCGGAGCACCCGCTGGGCGGCGTCGGCTTCGCCAACTGGGCCTTCGAGGTGGCCGAGCAGGAGGCGGCGCTCGGCATCCACTTCGACACGATCGTCGTCTGCACCGTCACCTGCTCGACGCACGCGGGGATGGTGGCCGGATTCGCCGCTCTGGAGGACCTGACCGGCGTTCGCCGCCGGGTCATCGGTATCGACGCCTCCGCGACGCTGGCCAAGACCCGCGCCCAGCTCGAGCGCATCGCGCGCAGCACCGCTGAGGTCATCGAGCTCGGCCGGGACCTGCGCGACGACGAGTTCACCCTGCTCGAGGGGTGGGCCGGTGACCTCTACGGCATCCCGGTCGAGTCGACGATGGCGGCGATGCGGCTCGGCGCCGAGCTCGAGGCGATGATCACCGACCCGGTCTACGAGGGCAAGTCACTGGCCGGGCTCATCGACCTCGTGCGCGACGCGGACATCCCCCGTGACTCGACCGTGCTCTTCGCCCACCTCGGCGGTCAGCCTGCGCTCAACGCCTACCACTCGCTCTTCCCGGCCGACTGAGCTCGCTCACGGAACGACGATGACGGGCACGGGTGAGTTGCGCACGATCTTGGCCGCGCTCGACCCGAGGAACACCCGCGAGAGCAGGGTGGACGTCGACGACGACCCGACCACGAGCACGTCGCCACGGTTCCACTCGATCCGGTCCATCGCGCCGCCCCACGACGTGCCGATGGCGACCTCGCTCGACACCTGGTCGTCGGTGAACCCCAGCGAGTGCAGGTGCTCGACCGCCTCCGCCAGCTCGGCACGGGCCTGACGGATCCACTGCTGGTGCACCATGTCCTCGGCACCACTGATGGTGTTCGGGCGCATCGTGCGACCGCGCACGGCATAGGTGACCAGGCGCAGCGAGGCGTCGACGCGGCGGCAGATCTCGGCCGCGCGGTCCAGGAGCGACCACGTGGCGTCGTCGCCGCGGAACCCCAGGGTGGCCCGGTCGATGCGAGCAGTCGGCCCGGCCCAGTACCCCTGCGGGGCCACCGCGACGGGCACGCTCGAGGAGTGCAGCAACCGGTCGGTCTTGGAGGTCAGGAACACCTTCCCGTGGGGCCCCTCGTCGCCCGAGCCGACGACGATGAGGCCGGCGTCCAGCTCGACAGCCCGGTCGAGCAGTGTCTGGGGGACCGAGCGCCCTGAGCACCAGGTCGCCTCGCTGGCCACGTCGGGGTGCTCGGCGAGCAGGTCACGCGCCAGGGATGCCGAGTGCTCGCCCTCCTCCTCGGCCCACAGTCTGAAGTCGCGGTCGGTGTCGCCGGCGACGGCGGTGGGCCAGGCCTGCGGGACGACGGTGACGGCGTGCACGGCATCCTGGTCGGAGCGGGCGAGCTGACAGGCGAGCTCGACCGCACCGGTGTCGTCCTGGTGGGGGCTGAACCCGAGCAGGATGGTCACTTGTCCTCGTCCCCTCGCGGCTCGGCGATCTCCTCGAGGTCGGTGTACGTGTTCAGCGTGGCGTTGCGTCGTCCGTAGGCGAAGTAGAACAGGACCACGACGCCGAGCCAGACGGCGAAGATGACCCACGTCACCAGCGGCAGGCCGATGAGGATCCACACGCAGGCGGCGATGGTGAGGATCGGTGTCACCGGGTAACCGGGGATGCGGAACGGCCGCTCGAGGTCGGCATGCGTGCGGCGCAACACCAGGACGCCCAGGGCGACGACCGAGAACGCGACGAGCGTGCCGATCGAGACGGTGTCCCACAGGTAGTCCGAGGGCACGAAACCGGCGATGAGCGCGACGACGATCGCGACGACGATGGTGTTGAAGGTCGGCGCCATCGTCTTGCTGTCGACCTTGGTGAACTTCCGCGAGATGAGTCCGTCGCGCCCGATGGCGAACAGGATGCGGGTCTGGCCGTACAGCGTCACGAGCGTCACCGAGAAGATCGAGATGACCGCACCCGCAGCCAGGATGGTGCCCCAGATC
This sequence comes from Ornithinibacter sp., assembly GCA_035458265.1. GTDB lineage: Bacteria > Actinomycetota > Actinomycetes > Actinomycetales > Dermatophilaceae > Fodinibacter. The sequence goes on from DATIAB010000196.1 coordinate 2,149, forward strand.
TGCGTGCCGGTGACGTCGTTGAGGATCTGGGACAAGCCGGCGCTCTCCGCCTCCTCGGTGCTGAACCACTCGGCTTCCTTGGCGGCGATTCCGGCCACTGCGACGAGCACGTAGACCGTGGTGACGATGATCAGCGCGCCGATGATGGCCCGGGGAAGTGAACGCTGGGGGTCCTTGACCTCCTCACCCGCGGTGGCCACGGCATCCAAGCCGATGAACGAGAAGAAGATCGTGCCGGCCGCCGCGGTGATCCCGGCGATGCCCGCCCCGAAGAAGCCGCTGAAGTGCGAGCCGTTCCACGCGTTCAGGCCGATGACGACGAAGAGCAGGAGCACGCCCAGCTTGATGATCACCATGACGGCGTTGATCCGGGCCGACTCGGTCGCGCCACGCAGGAGCAGGAACATGCACATGAAGACCAGCACCACAGCCGGCAGGTTGATCAGGCCACCCGTGGCTTCCTCGCCGGGCCCGGCGATGAACGACGTCGAGAGCTGCTGCGGGATCTGGAACCCGACGGTCGAGTCGAGCAGCTCGTTGAAGTAGCCACTCCATCCGACCGCGACCGCAGCCGTCGCCACGCCGTACTCCAGGAGCACGCACCCCGCGATGATCACCGCGACCAGCTCACCCATGGCGTGGTACGCGTACGAGTAGGTCGACCCGCTGACCGGGATGGCACTCGCGAGCTCGGCGTAACACAACGCCGACAGCCCGGCCGCCAGCCCGGCGATGAGGAAGCTGATGATGACCGCCGGCCCGGCCTCGGGCACGGACTCGCTCAGGACGAAGAAGATGCCGGTCCCGACGGTCGCGCCGACGCCGAACATCATCAGCTGGAAGGTCGTGAGGTTGCGCGCCAGCTCTTCACCCTCGTGGTGGTGCTGCCGGAAGACGATCGGCTTGCGCCGCTTGAGCTGGTCACCCAGTGACACGGACATCTGGTGCCTCCTTCGATCCCTGCGCGCCGGCATGGCGTCGGCTCAACGTAGTGAGTTACCGGCCAGTGCGCGAGTGATGCACGAACTTCTACGCTGAGTGGTATGCCGACCGCACTCGTCCGCCGTCCCGGGCCCCGCCTCGCCGACGGCATCGTCACCCACATCGACCGCTCACCCATCGACCTCGACCTCGCGATCGAGCAGTGGACGTCGTACTGCGACGCGCTCACCGCGGCGGGGTGGCACGTCGTCGAGGTCGAGGCCGCAGACGACTGCCCGGATGCCGTGTTCGTCGAGGATGCCGTCGTCGTCCACGGTGACCTCGCCGTCATCACCCGGCCCGGCGCGCTCGAGCGCCGCGGTGAGACCGCCGGCGTGGAACGCGCGGTGCGCGACCTCGGCCTGCGCGTGGCGACCATCGAGGACCCCGGAACCCTCGACGGCGGGGACGTCCTGCGCGCCGGTGACACGGCATACGTCGGCCTGGGCGGACGCACCAACGGCGTGGGCATCCAGCAGCTGGCGACACACCTGCGCGAGTTCGGAGTTCGCGTGCAGGCGGTTCCGGTGACCCGAGCCCTGCACCTCAAGTCGGCGGTCACGGCCCTGCCGGACGGCACCGTCATCGGGTGGGGGCCCGTCGTCGACGACAAGGAGGCGTTCCCGGTGTACGAGGACGTGCCCGAGGAGGGCGGCGCGCACGTGATCGTCGTGGGCGAGGGGCAGCTCGTCATGGCGGCCAGTGCGCCGGTGACGGCGGCGTCGTTCCGGGCGCGTGGCTACACGGTGACCGAGGTCGACATCGGCGAGCTGGAGAAGCTCGAGGGGTGCGTGACGTGCCTGTCGGTGCGGGTGCGCGGCTGACCGCCGTGGGCCACGTTCTCGACGACGTCGTGTGGCACGCCCTGAGCGGCCCGCACGCCCACCTCGCAGCCACCTCGCCGGACGGGGGTACTGCGCGGCGCTACCTCGACGACGTCGCGCCGTTCTGCGGGGTCGAGCGGCTCGACGACCACGGCTGGGCGGAGCTGGCCGCACTCGTCGGCCCGCGAGGTGTCGCGGTCTTCCTCCGCGGCGAGGTCGAGCCCACCCCCGCCGGCTGGACCGAGCTGGTGCGCGAGCCCGCGACGCAGTACGTCGCCGGTGACCTCATCGGCCCGCAGGTGATCGGCGCCGAGGTCGCGGAGCTGTCCGCATCGGACGCACTCGACATGGTCGCCCTGGCGGCCGCGACTGAGCCGGGACCCGTCGGCCCGAAGTGCCACCTCACCGGGCGCTGGTTCGGCGTCCGCCGCGAAGGACGGCTCATCGCGATGGCGGGCGAGCGGATGCGCGTCGAGGGCTACGGCGAGGTCTCCGGGGTGTGCGTCGACGAGTCGGCGCGCGGCGAGGGGCTGGGTGCCGCGGTGACGCTGGCAGCGGCGCACGGCATCCGAGAGCGTGGGGACGTCCCGATGCTGCACGTGCGAGCGGGCAACGGGCCGGGGGAGCGGCTCTACGAGCGGCTCGGCTTCGAGGTGCGCCGGATGGTCACGGTCGTCGTGGCCCGGCGTGTGGCGACCTGAGGCGAGGTGACGTGAACAGACGTGGGGGGCGGATGGGATCGACATTCGCGTCCGCATCGTGCTCTCGGGGTTGGCGGGATGCCGTTCGCGTGGGAGGCTGACCTCGTGCGTACTGGACGCCTCCTCCTTCGCTGCCGCGGCGGGGCCTGAATCGGCCGCCCCTCGTCGCGGAGTTCGCTGTGCACCGGCTGAGCACCCGCACCGAGACGAAGGCGTGAGACCCAGATGATCCACCCCCAGCAGCC
>DATIAB010000197.1:0-11487 GCA_035458265.1 Ornithinibacter sp.
CGCACCGCTCCCCGACCGAGGTCGTGGATCCGGGGCTGCCGTTCGGAGTGTCGAGGCCGCCGTTTCCGGACCGGCCCAACCACTCCAAGTTACCCGCCCGGCCGCACCTCGGTCAAATCCGCTTCCACCGTGAGGCAGGAGGGGTTCTGGCGTTCGGTGAACCAGGGCCACCACGACGACGTGCACCGGAGTGCTCGCTCATCGTGATGTGGTGTCAACTCCGCGGGACCGGCCTGCTTGGTGCGGGATGTGCATCCCACCGCTTGGCGTCCGTTGCTCCCTCACGGGCTGACGTCGAAAACTGTAGACGAGTGACGACGGACCGCCAAATCGGCTGTCGCCCGGGCGTGTCGCCCCCTGCGCCCACCGGGAGATCACTCGAGGCGACCGGCCGCGAGGGACTTTCGGCCACGCCGCAGCAGGACCACGGCGTCGTGCAGCACGTCACCCGGGCCGATCTCACGCTCGGCATCGGTGACCTTCACCCCGTTGACCGACGCGCCACCCTCCGTGATCGCGCGGCGGGCCGCGTTGCGGGAGTCGACGAGACCGACCGCGACGAGCGCGTCGACGACGGACATCCCGACGGCGACGACGCCCCCGGGTAGCTCGGCCGTGGCATCGCTCAGCGTACGGGCGTCGAGAGTCCGGACATCACCCTTGCCGAACAGCGCCTCGGAGGCGGCCTGCACGGCACGGGTGGCCACGGCTCCGTGCACGAGGGTCGTGACGTCGGCCGCCAGCACCTTCTGCGCTGCTCGCCGGAAGGGCTCCTCGGCCACCTGCCGCTCGAGATCGGTGATCTCCTCACGCGTGCGGTCGGTGAAGACCTTGAGCAGGGTCACCACCGAGGCGTCCTCGACGTTGACCCAGTACTGGTAGAAGGCGTACGGGCTCGTCATGTCCGGCGACAGCCAGATGGCATTGCCGGCGCTCTTGCCGAACTTCTCCCCCGAACTGTCCGTCAGCAGGGGTGTCGTCAACAGGTGGACCGACGCGCCCTCGACCCGGTGGATCAGGTCCGAGCCGGCGGTGAGGTTCCCCCACTGGTCGTTGCCGCCGGTCTGCAGCGTGCACCCGAAGTCGCGGTAGAGCTGGAGGTAGTCCAGCCCTTGCAGCAGCTGGTAGCTGAACTCGGTGTACGAGATGCCCTCGTCGCTGTTCAGCCGCGCCGCGATGGCCTCCTTCCTGACCATCTGGTTGACCCGGAAGTGCTTGCCGACGTCGCGCAGGAAGTCCAGCGCGGACATCGGTGCGGTCCAGTCCAGGTTGTTCACGAATACCGCGGGGTTCTCACCGTCGGATGCCAGGAACGGCTCCACCTGCCGACGGATGTTGGCCACCCACTCCGCCGTCTGCTCCTTGGTCTTCAGCACGCGCTCGGCACTGGGCCGTGGGTCGCCGATGAGCCCGGTGGACCCGCCGACGAGGCAGATCACCCGGTGTCCGGCCCTCTGGAGGTGGCGCAGCACGATGAGCTGCACGAGGTTGCCGAAGTGCAGTGAGGGCGCGGTGGGGTCGAAGCCGCAATATGCCGTGATCGGCCCGTCGGCGAGTGCCGTGCGCAGCGCGGACTCGTCGGTGGACTGCGCCACCAGCCCTCGCCACTGCAGCTCGTCGAGGATGTCGCTCACGGATGCTTCCCTTCTCCACGTCCACGTCCACGCCTCGACCGGATGCCGTGCGCCCGCCACAGCCTGCCACGCAGGCGGGGCTTCGGGCTGCAGGCGCCTGACGGCCGGACGACGTGCGGCCATCCGCCCCCTTCCGAGGGCGGAACTGGCTGCCCTGGAGAGCACGTGTGCACTCGAGGGAACGGCATCCGGCACACTGACCGCCGTGACCGACACTCCCGACGCATCCGCCCCGGCGCTCTCCCCCTTCGTCGCCGGCCTCCCGAAGGCCGAGCTGCACGTGCACCACGTCGGCTCGGCGTCGCCGAGAATCGTCGCCGAGCTGGCCGCTCGCCACCCCGACAGCCCGGTGCCCCGGGACCCGCAGGAGCTCGCCCGCTTCTTCACGTTCACCGACTTCGCGCACTTCATCGACGTCTACCTCTCGACGGTCGGCCTGCTGCGCACGGCTGAGGACGTGCGGATGCTCACCTACGAGGTCGCGCGCGACCTCTCCGTCCAGCAGGTGCGCTACGCCGAGCTGACCATGACGCCGTACACGTCGGTCGTGCGCGGCATCCCCATCGAGGCGTACACCGAGGCGATCGAGGACGCCCGCGTGGCCGCAGAGCGCGACCACGGCGTGGTCCTGCGGTGGATCTACGACATCCCCGGTGAGTCCGGCCTGGAGTCCGCGGACGCGACCTTGGCCTACGCGCTCGACCACCGTCCCGAGGCGCTCGTGGGGTTCGGCCTCGGCGGGCCGGAGATCGGCGTACCGCGGTCACAGTTCGCCCCGCACTTCGCCGCTGCCCGCGCCGCCGGGCTGCACAGCGTGCCGCACTCGGGAGAGTCGACCGGCCCGCAGTCGGTGTGGGACGCCCTCACGCTCCTCGGCGCGGAACGCATCGGCCACGGCACGTCGTCGGTTCAGGACGCCCGCCTGCTCGAGCACCTCGCCGAGCACCGCATCCCGCTCGAGGTGTGCCCGACGAGCAACATCGCGACCCGGGTCGTCGAGCGGCTCGAGGAACACCCCATCCGTGCGATGCGTGATGCCGGCGTGGTCGTCACGGTCAACAGCGACGACCCGCCGATGTTCGGCACCACGCTCGGGCGGGAGTACGAGATCGCCGCCGGTCTGCTCGACCTCGATGAGGACGGCCTGGCCGACCTGGCCCTGGCAGCGGTCGACGCCTCCTTCGCACCTGACGATGTCGCGGCCGGTCTGCGCGCCGAGATTCGTTCCTATGCGACAGCGTTCACCGCAACGCAGACGTGATGACGACGGCCCCGGCGCCGAACGAGGCGTCGGCCCACCGTTGAATGGCGCCGTCGTCGTGGACCACCGTCACGAAGACCGGCCCGGCCTCGTCGACCCGTTCCACGGTGATCAGCCCCGGCACGGCGCGAACGGCCGCGTCCACGGCATCCCACTCGGCTGCGCTGAGGTCGGGCGGCCCGACCGGGGCAGGGCTGGGCTCGGCCATCGCGTCGTACAGCGCGAGCGAGACGGCACGGGTCACCGTGAGGGAGACCCCGTCGAACGTGCCGTCCACGGCGTAGACGCCCCACCGTGTCATCGGCCCCCCTGCCTCGCTCTGCCCGTCGGGCGGGTTGGCGGCCCAGTCCCAGCCGCTGAGGGCAATGCCCTCGCACTGTGGCGGCCACGACTCACGGACCGGACCGAGGCAGAGCTCGGGCGGGCTGCCCGGCTTCTCGATGACGGTGCCGATGCCCGTCACCGGACCCTGCGCAGGAGGGACGACGGTGACCGGAGGCGCCACGCCGGGAGTCACCAGGGGCGACGTCGTGGGTGCGACGCTCCCCGAGTCGTTCGTGGAGGTGCCGCAAGCCGCCAGGAGCAGCACGCAGGCGGCGAGGACCGGGGCAGTGGGCAGGCGCATACGGGTCCGACGCATCAGCCGGCGCGCACGTTCCGCGGCCGGGCCGCCCGGTAGGCGCTGACCGACGGCTCGCCATCGAGCCAGAACCGCCAGGGGTAGGCCGTGCCGTCGCCGCCCGCGCCGCTGACGCCGACGCGCGGACCGGTGCGGACGGCTGCAGGGTCCACGGGTGTCGCCGGCGGCTCGACCCGGCCTCCGGCGCGCGCACCCACGAGGGAGAGCCCGTCGTGCGCCCGGGTGAGCCCCAGGGTCGTGGCGAGGTTCGCGGGCCCGCGCGCCTGGTCACGCCCACGCACCCCCGGCCGCCGGACCGCCGCCAGCTCGTGCCCCGCGACGACCTCGCCCGCCCGCAGCAGTACCGCCGAGGCGGCGCCCGGCTCTCCGGTGACGATGTTGGCGCAGTGGTGCATCCCGTAGGTGAAGTACACGTAGAGGCGCCCGGCCGGCCCGAACATCACCTCGGTGCGGGGTGACCGGCCGCGAAAGGCATGCGAACCCGGGTCCGCTCCCCCGGCATACGCCTCGACCTCGGTGAGCCGGACGGTGACCCCCCCGCGGGTGAGCCGGCACCCCAGCAGCTCGCGGGCCACGACGAGCACGTCTCGGGTGAAGAACTGCACGGGCAGGCGGGTCGGCGTCACCCCTCCAGTGTGTGGCCTCTGGGACCGGCCGGATGCCGTCAGCGCACCGTCGGCTGCACGCCAGCCCACCCGCGGTGGTCGCCCGCCGTGGCGACGACGCGCTCGAGCTGTTCCGCGACCCGCGCCGGGGCGGTGCCTCCACGGGCCGAGCGCGAGGCCATCGAACCCTCGACGGACAGCACGGCTCGCACCCCGGGGGTGAGGTGCGGGCTGACCGCGGCGAGGTCGTCGTCGGTGAGGTCCCAGAGCTCGATGCCGCGTTCCTCGCACGCGCGCACGCACGCCCCGGCGACCTCGTGGGCCACCCGGAAGGGGACGCCTTCACGAACCAGCCACTCGGCGATGTCGGTGGCCAGCGAGAACCCCTGCGGCGCAAGGGATTCCAGCCTCTTCGTGTCGAACACCATGGTCGCGACCATGCCGCTGAAGGCCGGGAGAAGCACCTCGAGGGTGTCGACGGCGTCGAAGACGGGCTCCTTGTCCTCCTGGAGGTCACGGTTGTACGCCAGGGGAAGGGACTTCAGCGTCGTCATCAGCCCGGTGAGGTCACCCACCAGCCGCCCGGCCTTGCCACGGGCGAGCTCCGCGACGTCCGGGTTCTTCTTCTGCGGCATGATGCTCGAGCCCGTGGAGTAGGCGTCGTCCAGGGTGATGAACGAGAACTCCTTGGTCGCCCACAGCACGACCTCCTCCGCCAGGCGCGAGATGTCGACGGCCGTCATGGCCGCGACGAACGCGAACTCGGCGACGAAGTCGCGAGACGCCGTGCCGTCGATGGAGTTCTCGACCGACCCGTCGAAGCCGAGGTCCGCGGCGACCGCCTCCGGGTCCAGGCCCAGAGAGGATCCGGCCAGTGCTCCTGAGCCGTACGGCGACACCGCCGTGCGGGTGTCCCAGTCACGCAGCCGGTCGACGTCGCGCAGCAGCGCCCAGGCGTGGGCCAGGAGGTGGTGGGAGAGGAGCACCGGCTGGGCGTGCTGCAGGTGGGTGCGCCCCGGCATCGCGACCCCGAGGTGGTCGGTGGACTGCGCCACGAGGGCGTCGACCACGTCGAGGACGAGCCCGGCGACGACCCGGGCATGCTCGCGCAGGTACATCCGGAACAACGTGGCCACCTGGTCGTTTCGGGACCGCCCCGCCCTCAGCCGGCCTCCGACGTCTGCGCCGGCTCGTTCGATGAGGCCGCGCTCGAGCGCGGTGTGGACGTCCTCGTCGCCGAGCTCCGGCACGAAGGCGCCACTCTCCACGTCGACCCGCAGCCGCTCCAGCGCGTCGAGCATCGCCTCGAGGGTGGCGTCGTCGAGCAGCCCGGCATCGTGCAGGACCCGGGCGTGGGCGCGTGACCCCGCGAGGTCGTGCAGGGCGAGCCGCCAGTCGAAGTGCGTGGACTTGGACAGCGCGGCGAGGGCGTCGGCCGGGCCACCGGCGAACCGGCCACCCCACAGCGCGGTCGTGGTCCTCGGATCGGTCGCGTCGGTCACTGGGGGTCCCTTCGGGTGTAGGCCATGAGTCGGTCGACGAGCTCTCGGCTGGCCTCAGCGCCCTGGGTCACGACCATGATGGTGTCGTCGCCGGCGATCGTCCCGAGCACGGACTCGAGGGCCGCGTGGTCGAGCGCCGAGGCGAGGAAGTTCGCTGCACCCGGTGGGGTCCGCAGGATGACGAGGTTGGAGGACGCCTCGGCCGAGACGAGCAGCTCGTGACAGCGCGACTGCAGGCGGGTGACCCGTTGCTCACCGTCGGGCGCGGCGCGAACCGTGCGGTCGCCACCCTCACCCGGCACGGCGTAGACGAGGTTCTTGCCGACGCGCACCCGCTCGGCCCCCACGTCGACGAGGTCGCGCGAGAGGGTTGCCTGGGTGACCTCGATGCCGTCCGCGGCGAGGTGGTCGAGCAGCTCGGTCTGCGAGCGCACCGGCGTCGAGGCCAGGATCTCGGCGATCCGCTGCTGGCGCGCGGCCCGCGACGTGGAGACCGTCATCGCGTCTGCCCACCCCGGTGCTGCTCCAGCAGCCACGACAGCAGACCCTTCTGCGCGTGCAGCCGGTTCTCGGCCTCCTGCCAGACCAGGGACGCCGGGCCGTCGATGACGTCGGCGTCCACCTCGTAGCCACGGTAGGCCGGGAGGCAGTGGAGGAACACGGCATCCGGCGCGGCGTGGTCCATGACGGCCCGGGTGACCCGGAACCTCTCGAACGGGCTCGCCGCCCCGTGCCGGTGCTCGCTCTCGGACTCCATCCCCATCGAGACCCAGGTGTCGGTGGCGACGACGTCGGCACCGGCAACCGTGGCCTGTGGGTCGTCGGTGACGAGCACCGAGCCGCCCTGCTCGGCCGCGATGCGCTGGGCGCGGGCGACGATGTCGGCGCGGGGCGCGTGGGATGCCGGGGTGCCGATGCGCACGTGCATGCCGGCCAGGGCACAGCCGAGGAGGTAGGAGTGGGCCATGTTGTTGGCGCCGTCCCCGAGGTAGGCGAAGGTCAGGCCCGCCGTCGCGCCCTTGACCTCGAGCACGGTGAGCAGGTCGGCGAGGATCTGGCACGGGTGGTAGTCGTCGGTGAGGGCGTTGATGACCGGCACCCCGGCATCCGCGGCCATCTCCTCGAGCCGGCTCTGCTCGAAGGTGCGCCAGACCACCGCGGCCGACTGGGGGCCGAGGATGCGCGCCACGTCGGCAACCGACTCGCGCTCCCCCACTCCGGCGAGGCGCCCGTCGATGACCATCGGGTAGCCACCCAGCTGCGCGACGGCGCCGACGAAGGAGACCTGGGTGCGCAGCGTGGGCTTGTCGAACAGGATCGACACGGTGTGCGGTCCCGCCAGGCTCTGGTCGGAGAACGGCGCGGCCTTCAGCGCCAGGGCCCGGTCGAGCACCTCGCGCTGTTCGGCGGCGGTGAGGTCGTCGTCGGCGAGGAGGTGGCGCAGGCTCATGGGGTGTCCTTGGCGGTCGGTGTCGCGGCGGTCGGTGTCGCGGCGGGTGTGGCAGCAGTCGCGGCGTCGAGCAGGCCCGGGAGGGCGTCGACGAAGAGGTCGAGCTCGGCGGTGGTGATGACGAGTGGGGGGACGAGGCGCAGGGCGTCGGGCGCGACGGGGTTGACGATGAAGCCCGCCTCCCGGGCGAGGGCGGCGACGGCAGGGGCGACCTCGGCCGCCAGGGTGATCGCGCGCATGAGTCCCGCGCCCCGCACACCGGTGATCATCGGGTGCTGCAGGGCGAGCACCCGGTGCTCGAGGTGCTCACCCGCCTGACGCGCGTGCTCGAGCAGTCCCTGCGACTCGATCACCTCCAGCACGGCAAGACCGGCTGCGCAGGCGAGGGGGTTGCCGCCGAAGGTCGACCCGTGGTTCCCGGGGGTGAGCATCGTGCTGACCTTCGGGCCGAAGGTCAGCAGGGCCCCGATGGGCACACCCCCGCCCAGTCCCTTGGCCAGGGTGATGGCGTCAGGCACGATGCCGGCCTGCTGGAAGCCGAACCACGAGCCGGTGCGCCCGATGCCGGTCTGTACCTCGTCCAGGATGAGCAGGGCGCCCACCTCGCGGGTCCGCTCGCGGGCAAGGCGCAGGTATGCCGTGTCAGCGGGCCGCACCCCTGCCTCGCCCTGGATCGGCTCCAGCACCAGGGCCGAGGTGGCCTCGGTGACCGCCGCACGCAGGGCCCCGGAGTCGCCCCAGGGCACGTGGGTGACACCGGGGATGAGGGGCTCGAAGGGCTCGCGGTAGGCCGGCTTGTGCGTGAGGGCGAGGGCACCGGTGCTCCGGCCGTGGAAGGCCCCCTCGGCGGCGACGATGCCGGTGCGCCCGGTGCGGCGAGCCAGCTTGATCGCGGCCTCGAGGGCCTCGGTGCCGGAGTTGCAGAAGAACACGGCCGAGCCCGCAGGTGCCTGCGCGAGGTGCAGCAGCCGCTCGGCGAGCTCGACCTGCGGGATCGACGTGAAGAAGTTGGACACGTGCACGAGCTGACCGGCCTGCTTGGAGACCGCGGCGACGAGTGCCGGGTGGTTGTGGCCCAGCGCGTTGACCGCGATGCCACCGACGAGGTCGAGGTAGCGGCGGCCGTCGACGTCCCAGACCCAGGCGCCCTCACCGTGGTCGAGCACGAGCTGCGGGCGGCCGAAGAGGTTGAGCAGCGACCCCTCGTAGCGCTCGAGCCAGGGTGCCGTGGCTGGGCCGGGGCCGCCGGCCGGGCTGGAGTCACTCACCGTCGACCTCCTCGTCGGGCAGGACCATCGTCCCGATGCCCTCGGACGTGAACACCTCGAGCAGCAGGCTGTGCGGCTGCCGACCGTCGACGACGTGCGCCTGGGGAACCCCGGCCTCGACGGCGCGGATGCACGCCTCGAGCTTGGGGATCATCCCGGCGTCAACCGTCTCGAGCAGGCGACGAGCCGCCGCCACCGACAGCTCGGAGAGCAGGCTGTCCCGGTCGGGCCAGCTCGCGTAGACGCCCTCGACGTCGGTGAGCACGACGAGCTTGCGGGCGTTGAGGGCTGCGGCGAGCGCGGCCGCCGCGGTGTCGGCGTTGACGTTGAGCACCTGGCCGTCGACGTCGAGGTCGGGGGCGATGGTCGACACGACGGGGATGCGCCCCGCCTCGAGAAGGTCGAGCACCGCCGTCGGGTCGACCTGCACGACATCACCGACGAGGCCGATGTCGTGCTCCTCGCCGTCGACGACGACGCCCCGGCGGCGCGCGCCGAACAACCCGGCATCCTCGCCCGAGAGCCCGACGGCGACCGGTCCGTGCTGGTTGAGCAGCCCCACGAGCTCGCGTCCGACCTGACCGGTCAACACCATCCGCACGACGTCCATGACCTCGGGCGTCGTGACCCGCAGGCCGCCCTTGAACTCGCTCTCGAGGCCGAGGCGGTCGAGCATCCCCTTGATCTGCGGCCCGCCGCCATGGACGACGACGGGTCGCAGGCCGGCGTACCGGAGGAAGACGATGTCCTGCGCGAAGGCCGCCTTGAGCTCGTCGTCGACCATCGCGTTGCCGCCGTACTTGACGACGACCAACGCCCCCCGGAAGCGCTCGAGCCAGGGCAGCGCCTCGACGAGCGTGGTCGCCTTGGACTGCGCGACGCGCAGGGCGGCCGCGTCGATCACGCCGCGCAGGGCCTGGTCAGGGGGTGGCATGTCGGTCCTTCGTGCTCAGGTGGAGTAGGCGGAGTTCTCGTGGACGTAGTCGTGCGTGAGGTCGTTGGTCCAGACCGTCGTCGTCGCGGAGCCTGCGTGGAGCTCGACGACGACGCGCACCTCGCGCCCGGTGAGGTCCACGAGCGAGCGGTCCTCGCCCACTCCCCCGGAGCGGCAGACCTGCACTCCGTTCATCGAGACGTCCAGGGATGCCGGGTCGAACGCGGCCTGCGTCGTGCCCACTGCCGCGAGCACGCGACCCCAGTTGGGGTCGTTGCCGAAGACCGCGCACTTGAAGAGGTTGTTGCGGGCCACCGAGCGCGCCACCTCCAGGGCGTCGGCCTCGGATGCCGCGCCACGCACCTCGATCGCGATGTCGTGGTGGGCACCCTCGGCGTCGGCGATGAGCTGACGGGCGAGGTCGGCGCACACCTGTGTCACGGCATCCGTGAGGTCGCCGATGCCGACGGTGACCCCGGAGGCGCCCGAGGCCATGAGGAGCACGGTGTCGTTCGTCGACATGCAGCCGTCGGAGTCGATCCGGTCGAAGGTCAGGGCCGTCGCGGCCCGCAGGGCCCCGTCGAGGTCGTCGGCCACGTGGTGGCCGCCGACCACGGCATCCGTGGTGATGACGACGAGCATCGTCGCGAGCGCCGGGGCGAGCATGCCCGCCCCCTTGGCCATGCCGCCGACCGACCACCCGTCACGCGGTGCGACCGCGGTCTTGGCGACGGAGTCGGTGGTCATGATGGCCCGCGCCGCCGCGGGCCCCCCGTCGACGGCCAGCACCTCGACGGCTGCGTCGACCCCGGGCAGGAGGAGCTCCATGGGAAGGCGCTCACCGATGAGCCCGGTCGAGCAGACGACGACGTCGCCGGCAGCCACCCCGAGCACCTCCCCGACGTGCTCGGCGGTGGTGTGGGTGTCCTGGAAGCCGGGGGCCCCGGTGCAGGCGTTCGCGCCGCCGCTGTTGAGGACGACGGCGTCGGCGCGACCGTCGCTGAGCACCGTGCGGGACCAGGTGACCGGGGCCGCCTCGACCCGGTTGGTCGTGAAGACGGCAGCTGCGTGGTGGTCGGGCCCGTCGTTGACCACGAGGGCCACGTCGGGTGTGCCCGAGGCCTTCAACCCGGCGGTGACACCGGCGGCCCGGAAGCCCACGGGGGTGGTGACGGACATCAGACGGTGCCTCCGGTCAGTGAGGTGGGGGTGATGACCAGCCCGGCTCGGCGCCAGGCTGCGGCCGCGTCGCCGGCCCGCGCGGCCGGCACGAGCACCCAGTCGGTGTCGAAGGTCGAGTAGGCGAGCACGGAGATGTCTGCCGTGACGAGCGGGTGGATGATCTCGGCGAGGACGCCCACCGAACCGAACGACAGCGGTCCGGCGACCTCGACGACGCGGAACGGCCCTTCGGTGCGGAGCCCGGGCGGCACCGCGGCGCTGAGGCAGACGACGGACGTCTCGTCCGGGGTGCGGATCAACGACGCGAACGGCCCCGAGGTCCAGTCGAACTCGGGCTGCTGGCCACCCGGGAGCCGCACGATGGCGAGATCCTCCGGGTGCTCCATGAGGTGGCGGGGCATGACGCTCACGGCGCCACCCCGGCGATGGGCAGTCCAGTGGTCTCGGGGAGGCCCAGGGCGAGGTTGAGGCACTGCACTGCCGCCCCGGCGGTGCCCTTGGTGAGGTTGTCGACGGCGGCGACGACGACGACCCGACCGACGCGCTCGTCGAGCACGACCTGCAGGTGCACCGCGTTGCTGCCGAGGACGCTGCCGGTGCTCGGCCAGCGACCCTCAGGCAGGAGGTGGACGAACGGCTCGTCGGCGTAGGCGGTCGCCCAGGCCCTGCGGACGGCATCCGAGGTGGTGCCGGGGCGTACCCGGGCGGTACACGTGGCAAGGATGCCTCGCGGCATCGGCGCCAGCGTCGGCGTGAACGACACCGTGACCGGACCGGCCCCTGCTGCGGTGAGGTTCTGCTCGATCTCGGGAGTGTGCCGGTGCACGCCGCCGACGCCGTAGGGCGACATCGCGCCCATGACCTCGGCACCGAGCAGATGGGGCTTGAGCGACTTGCCGGCGCCCGAGGTGCCGGATGCCGCGACGACGGTGACGTCGTCGGGCTCGATCACGCCGCCCACGAGCCCGGGGGCCAGCGCGAGGGACACCGCGGTGGGGTAGCAGCCCGGGA
>DATIAB010000198.1:0-10528 GCA_035458265.1 Ornithinibacter sp.
GTCCAGAAGGCAGGCAGGTCGAGGCGGCCGGTGGCCGAGCCCTCCCGCACGAGGAGGGTGGTGATGAGGAAGCCGGAGACGACGAAGAACACGTCGACCCCGAGGAAGCCCCCGGGCAGCCAGGACGGGTCGAGGTGGAAGACGAGGACGGCCGTGATGGCCAGGGCCCGCAGACCGTCGAGGCCGAGGAGGCGCCCGGGAGCGCCAGGCACCGTGTCGGCGCGCGACGGGGCGGGCGCCGAGACCCGCACGCCGGTGCCCTGAGCCATCACGGTGCTCATGTCCGCAACGGTAGAGGCTGGTGGTGACAGTGGGGCGGAGGCGCGCAGCCCACGCCACCTCGAGTCGGGTGCCGAGGTGGTCGCACCGGCAACCACCTGGGCACCCGTCTCGGGGTCGAGCTGCACCTACGATGCTGGCTCATGGGAACCGAGCCGGAACGACGGATGACGGTGTTCGTGCGTGGGCAGGTGCAGGGGGTGGGTTTTCGATGGTGGACCAGGGCCAGAGCACTCGAGCTCGGCCTCGTCGGGCACGCCCGCAACACCGCGGACGGGCGGGTCGAGGTCGTCGCGGAGGGCCCCGAGCCCGACCTCCTTCGACTCCTCGCGCTGCTGTCCGAGCCCGCGCCCAGTCCCCGCCGCCCCGGGCACGTCGACACCGTCTCCACCCCCATGTGGGCCCAGCCTCGCGGCGACCACGGCTTTCGCGAGCTCTGAGGCGACCCGGGTCCGCCTTCACGGCTCGGTGAGCTCGCACCCGGACCCGGCGAGACGGCATCCGGGCCGGCGAGACGGCATCCGGGGGGTGGACGGGGGAGCGACGCGGATGCCGTGGCTTCCTACGATGGCCGCGTGAGCGACACCCCTCCCGACCTCGCACGCCTGCGCTCGAGCATCGACAACATCGACGCCGCCCTCGTGCACCTGCTCGCTGAGCGCTTCAAGGCCACGCAGCAGGTCGGCGAGCTCAAGGCGGCGATCGGGATGCCGCCCGCGGACCCGGCCCGCGAGGAGCGGCAGATCGCCCGCCTGCGCGGTCTCGCGGACGAAGCCGGGCTCGACCCGCAGTTCGCCGAGAAGTTCATCACGTTCGTCATCGCCGAGGTGATCCGCCATCACGAGGCGCTGGCGTCCGAGCCCGGCACGCCCCACAACTCCGGGGATCCCGCGTAGGGCGGCGGTAGAGTCGGGCGGCATCCGGCTCCTGCCGAGCCCGCGCCACCCGACGAGAGCTGCTGACACACCGTGTACCTGAAGACGCTGACCCTCAAGGGGTTCAAGTCCTTCGCCTCGGCGACGACGCTGCGCCTCGAGCCGGGCATCACCTGTGTCGTCGGCCCCAACGGGTCCGGCAAGTCCAACGTCGTCGACGCCCTGGCGTGGGTCATGGGGGAGCAGGGCGCCAAGAGCCTGCGCGGCGGCAAGATGGAGGACGTCATCTTCGCCGGCACCGCCGGTCGGCCGCCGCTCGGCCGGGCCGAGGTGAGCCTGACCATCGACAACACCGACGGCGCCCTGCCGATCGACTACACCGAGGTGACGATCACTCGCACGATGTTCCGCGGTGGGGGCAGCGAGTACGCCATCAACGGCACGTCGTGCCGGCTGCTCGACGTGCAGGAGCTGCTCTCCGACTCCGGCCTCGGGCGCGAGATGCACGTCATCGTCGGGCAGGGCCAGCTCGACACCGTCCTGCGCGCCACCCCCGAGGAGCGTCGCGGCTTCATCGAGGAGGCGGCCGGCGTGCTCAAGCACCGCCGCCGCAAGGAACGCGCCCTGCGCAAGCTCGAGACGATGGGGGCCAACCTCACCCGGGTGCAGGACCTCACGGGTGAGATCCGTCGCCAGCTGGGGCCGCTCGGGCGCCAGGCCGAGGCGGCCCGGCGCGCGGCGGTCGTCCAGGCCGACGCCCGCGACGCCCGCCTGCGCCTGCTCGCCGACGACCTGGTGCAGCTCACCGCCCTGCTGGAGCAGGAGGTGGCTGACGAGACCGCGCTCGTCGAGCGGCGCACGGCCGTCGAGGACGCCCTCGACAACGTGCGCACCCGGCTCACCGACCTGGAACGCCGTTCGGCCGACGCCGCCTCCGAGCTCATCCTCGCCCAGGAGCGGTTCGTTCGACTGCAGAGCCTGCGTGACCGCCTGGAGTCGACGGGCTCGGTGGCCGCCGAGCGGGTCCGCCTGCTGTCCCAGGACGAGGAGCACGAGGCCACGACGGGGCGAGACCCCGACGAGCTGAGAGCGCAGGCCGAGCAGGCCCGCTCTGCCGAGGCGGCGCTTCTCACGGAGGTCGCCCAGGCCACCGAAGCGCTCTCCGCCGCCGTCGCCGCCCGCGAGGACGTGGAGGCGGCGTACGCGGCAGAGCAGGATCGGCTGGCCCGGCTCGCCCGTGCCGCGGCCGACCGGCGCGAGGGCCTGGCCAAGCTCGCCGGGCAGGTCGGAGCCCGCCGCAGCCGGATCGAGGCGGGGGAGGCCGAGATCGGTCGTCTCGAGGCCACCGTCGCCGCGGCGCGGGCCCGGGCGGCCGAGGCCGAGCAGGAGTTCGCCCAGCTCGAGGGCGGTGTCGCCGTCGAGGAGGAGGGTGAGGAGGGGCTCGACGACGCCTACGAGAGCGCGGCGGCCCGACTCGCCGAGGTCGAGGCGGAGATCGAGGGCCTCGTCGCGCGAGAGCGTGATGCCGAGCGCGACCGCTCGTCGGCCACGGCGCGCATCGAGGCACTCGAGCTGAGCCTGCGCCGCAAGGACGGTGCCGCCACGCTGCTCGCGGCCGCTGATGACGAGCACGCCGTCGTCGGGACGGTCGCCGCGCTGCTGCAGGTGCACGGGGGGCACGAGGCCGCGGTCGCCGCGGCGCTCGGCTGGGCCTCGGAGGCGCTGGCCGTCCCGAGCGGCGAGCACGCGGCTCGCGCGTTGTCCTCCCTGCGCGACACCAGCGGAGGGCGCGCCGCGTTGCTCGTCGGTGGCACGGCATCCCCGACGGACTCCGGGCAGTGGCCGAGGCTCGACGGCTCGGCCGTCTGGGCCCGTGACGTCGTCAGCGCGTCCGCCGAGGTTCGGCCCGCCGTCGAGCAGCTTCTCGAGCGCGTCGCCCTCGTCCCCACGTCCGCCCACGCGCTCGCACTCGTGGCACGCGGCGAGGGCATCACGGCCGTCACGGCCGACGGTGACGTCTTCGGCCCCGGGTGGGCCCGGGGCGGGAGCAGCGCCGGCGAGAGCCTGCTCGAGCTGCAGGCCGCGGTCGACGAGAGCCGCGAACGACTGGATGCCGCTGCCGCCCAGGTCGAGCAGGCTCGGTTCGCGCTCGTCACGGCCCGCGAGCAGGCCCGCGACGTCGGCGCCCAGGTCGAGGCCGCGCTCGAGGCCCTGCACGAGTCGGATGCCCGGATGGCGGCCGTGGCCGAGCGCCTCGGCGGGCTGGGAGCCGCGATGCGCACGGCATCCGCCGAGGCCGACCGCACCGAGCGGGCCATCGCCGTGGCACGCGAGAACCTCGAGCGCGACCGGGCCGAGCTCGAAGGGCTGTCGGCCCGACTCGCGCAGGCCGAGGAGGCGCCCGAGCTCGAGGCGCAGGACCCCTCCACGGACGAGCGTGACCGGCTCGAGCTGGCGGCGAGCCGGGCCCGCACCGCCGAGACCGAGCTGCGACTGACCTTGCGCACCCGCGAGGAGCGGGCCCGCTCGCTGAAGGGGCGAGCCGACTCTCTCGAGGGCGCTGCGCGCAACGAGCTGGCCGCGCGAGAGCGGCTGCGCGAGCGCCGCGAGCGGCGTCGCCGGGAGGCCACCGTCGCCGAGGCGGTGCGCGCTGCGGCCGTCTACGCCGTCGAGCGAACCGCCGCGGCGCTGGGGCTCGCCACCACGCTGCGCGATACCGCGGAGGCTGAACGCGCAGAGCGGGATCGCGCGGCGGTCATGCTGCGGGAAGAGCTCGGCCGCGTTCAGGACGAGCTGCGTGAGCTCACCGACAGCGCCCACCGCGACGAGGTCGCCCGGGCCCGACAGGTGGCCCGCATCGAGCAGCTGCAGGCCAAGGCGGTCGAGGAGCTCGGCATCGACCCCGAGGTGCTCGTCGAGGAGTTCGGCCCTCACCAGCTCGTGCCGCACGTCGTCGCGCCCGTCGAGGACGCCGACGAGGCGCCAGAGCCGGCCCCCTACGTGCGCGAGGTGCAGGAGAAGCGGCTGCGCAAGGCAGAGCGCGGCCTCGCCGCCCTCGGACGGGTCAACCCGCTGGCGCTCGAGGAGTTCGCGGCCCTGGAGGAGCGGCACACCTTCCTCACCACCCAGCTCGAGGACCTGAAGCGCTCGAAGCGAGACCTGCTCGACATCGTCAAGGAGATCGACGAGCGGGTGGAGGAGGTCTTCACCGAGGCCTTCCACGACACCAGGGTGCAGTTCGAGCGGGTCTTCGAGCGGCTCTTCCCCGGGGGCGAGGGGCGACTGGTGCTCACCGACCCCGACAACATGCTGGTCACCGGCATCGAGGTCGAGGCCCGGCCGCCCGGCAAGAAGGTCAAGCGACTCTCGCTGCTGTCGGGAGGTGAACGGTCGCTCGTCGCGGTGGCGCTGCTCGTCGCGATCTTCAAGGCACGCCCGAGCCCGTTCTACATCATGGACGAGGTCGAGGCAGCACTCGACGACACCAACCTCGGCCGCCTCATCACGTTGTTCGAGGAGCTTCGCGACTCCAGCCAGCTCATCGTCATCACCCACCAGAAACGCACGATGGAGGTCGCGGACGCGCTCTACGGGGTGTCGATGCGCGGCGACGGGGTGACGACGGTGGTCTCACAGCGCATCCGCGACGTTGCCGCCACGGCCTGACCGTCACCGCCTGACCGCCGCCTGACCGCCGCCTGGACGGGATCGGATGCCGGGCGGCACGCCTCAGTGGGGGAGCGCCCCGAACTCGCTGATTGGCCAGAATCGGCCCACGACGGGTCCGACGACCCGCTCCAGGGGCACGAACTTGGCGCACTCCTGTCCCTGCGTGCTGCCCCGGCACCCGACGACGGAGTCGGCTGACGCCGAGCGGTGGTCGCCGAGGACGAGGAGGTTCTCGCTCGGCACGAGGATCTCGGGGAAGCACCGCACGGAGCGCGGTGAGGTCGTGCAGTCCTGGCTGCCGGGGACGAACGCCAGGTCCTCGAAGACGTAGGGCTCGCTGAGCGGCTGCCCGTCGACGGTGACGGCGCCGACGTCGGTGCAGCACGCGACCTTCTGGCCCGGCAGGCCGATGATCCGCTTGACCGTGTAGGCCGTGCTGCTCGGCCCGATGCCCGTGAGGTCGCCGAAGGCGCGCAGTGTCTTGACGACGAGGTTGTCCGCCGGTGGGAGCTCCTTGGACTGCCAGGTCTCGCCGTGACCGAAGACGATGACGTCGCTGCTCGTGACGTCGCTGTCGAGGCGGTTGACGATGATGCGGTCGCCGATCTGCAGCGTGTTCTCCATCGACTGCGACGGCACCCCGAACGGCTTGATGAGGAAGGTCTGCACCAGGGCGACCGCGACCAGTGCGATGAGGACCTCCGAGAACATCGGGAGGCGATGGCGTCGGCGCACGGAGGCCCCGGACGGATTCGGGGCGTCGACAGTCACGCCGTTACCCTAGTCGTCGGGGATTCCGTGCGTGTGCCAGTCAGTGCTGCTGGACGCCGGGCCGGGGATGTCGAAGGTGACGATTCGGCCACGACAGCCGGATCGGTTTGTGTTACCGGTGGGGCTTCTGGGACTGTTGGGACCATGATTTCCGTCGTGCTCGGCATGCTTTTCTGCCTCGGTGTTGCGCTGGCCATCATGGCCCTGGTGGCCGTTCCCGCCCGACGTGCCGGCCGTGACGTGCTCAGTGAGCGCGGCGAGGAGGTCGTCGGCTCGATCCGGGAGCGCCAGCCCCTCGGTCGCTGAGCGTCCGCTGCCGAGTCGCGCTCGGCCCGCGCGGGCAGACCCGTGTGGTTCGATGGGCGCCGACCCCCACCCCGAGGAGCCAGCGCCGTGAGATCCGGTCTCGACCCCGCGTCCGTCGACCCGAGCGCGCGACCCCAGGACGACCTGTTCGCCCACGTCAACGGCCGGTGGGTCGAGACGACGCCGATTCCGGCTGACCGCGGTCGGTACGGCACCTTCGACGTGCTGCGGGAGACCGCTGAGAAACACGTGCACGCGATCATCGAAGCGGTCGCGGCAGGCGCCCTCGAGTCCGGCACGGTCGCGGCCAAGGTCGGCGACCTGTACGCCAGCTTCATGGACGTGGACGCCGTGGAGGCGCTGGGCTCCCAGCCCCTGGCCGAGGACCTGCAGCGGGCTGCTGCCGTCAGCAGTGCGGCCGGCGTCATCGCGACGACCGGAGCCTTCAGCCGGGCCGGCATCCTCGGGCTCGTCATGCCGTTCGTCAACACCGACGACCGCGACCCGACCCGCTACGTCGTCTACCTCGAGCAGGCCGGGCTCGGCCTGCCGGACGAGTCGTACTACCGCGAGGAGCAGCACGAAGCCAAGCGCACGGCATACGTCGTGCACGTCGAGCGGATGCTCTCCCTCGCGAACTGGCCCGACCCTGCGGGGGCCGCGGCCCGGGTCCTGTCCCTCGAGACGCGACTGGCCGCCGGGCACTGGGACAAGGTGACCAACCGCGATCCGGTCAAGACCTACACCCTGCTCGACCTCGACGGGCTGATGGAGCTCGGCCCCGGCATCGACTGGCCGGGCTACCTCGTGGGTCTCGGGGTCGCCACGAGCGCGTTCGACGCCGTCGTGGTCCGCCAGCCCGACCACATCAGGTCCGTGGCCGCGGCCCTGGCCGACGAGCCGATGCAGAAGTGGCGCGACTGGTTGGCGTGGCACGTCCTGCACGCTCACGCGGCGTATCTCTCGTCGGCTTTTGTCGAGGAGGACTTCGACTTCTACGGCCGCACCCTGTCCGGGGTGCCCGAGATGCGCGAGCGCTGGAAGCGTGGAGTGGGCCTGGTCGAGGAAGCCCTGGGGGAGGCGGTCGGCCAGCTCTACGTCGAGCGCCACTTCCCACCGCACGCCAAGGAGGCCATGGTCGAGCTGGTCGCCAACCTCGTCGAGGCCTTTCGGCGCAGCCTGTCGGAGGTGCCGTGGATGGGTGCGGACACCCGGCGCGAGGCCCTGGCCAAGCTGGGGCAGTTCACCCCGAAGGTCGGTTACCCCCAGCGGTGGCGCGACTACTCCGCCCTCGAGGTGCGGTCCGATGACCTGCTGGGCAACGTCCGGCGTGCGGTGGCCTTCGAGGTCGACCGCCAGCACGCGAAGCTCGGCGGCCCGGTCGACCGCGACGAGTGGTTCATGACCCCCCAGACCGTCAACGCCTACTACAACCCCGGTCTGAACGAGATCGTCTTCCCGGCAGCCATCCTCCAGCCGCCGTTCTTCGACGTCGACGCCGACGATGCGGTCAACTACGGCGGCATCGGAGCCGTCATCGGCCACGAGATCGGCCACGGCTTCGACGACCAGGGTTCGCAGTTCGACGGCACCGGCACCCTGCGCAACTGGTGGACCGAGCAGGACCGGGCGGCGTTCCAGGCCCTGGCCGATGCGCTCATCGACCAGTTCAACGCACTGGAGACCCGCGATGCCCCCGGCCACCGGGTCAACGGAGCCCTCACGGTCGGTGAGAACATCGGCGACCTCGGCGGCCTGACGATCGGCCACCTCGCCTACCGCATCTCCCTCGGGGACACCCCGGCGCCGGAGCTCGACGGGTGGACGGGCGACCAGCGGTTCTTCCTCGGGTGGGCCCAGGTGTGGCGGGGTGTCGCCCGGGCTGCCGAGGCCGAGCGCCTGCTCGCGCTCGACCCGCACGCCCCTATGGACCTTCGCGCCAACGCGGTGCGCAATCTCGGCGAGTTCCACGAGGCCTTCGGGGTCGCTCCGGGCGACGGGCTCTGGGTTGCACCCGAGGACCGCGTCCGCATCTTCTGAGGCATCGGATGCCGGGGGGCCGGGGGCGCGGCTGAGCGCGCCTCCGACCCCCCTCGCCAGGGGCCGCTCGCCCCTGCCGGTTTGGGTGCGTGTCGCCCGACTGCGAGGATGACCGGGTGAGCGCCATCGACACCCTGTGGGAGTTCCTCGCCGTCGCCATCGGCATCATCGTCGTCATCGGCGGCATCGCCGTCGGCCTGATGCGGGGTCGCGGCGGCCGGTCCAAGGAGCTGCCGCCCACTCCACCGAGCACGGCCCCGGGTGGGCCCGCGATCGAGGTCGACGCAGCGCCCGAGGGCGCCGTCGGGACGATCGAGCGCCCTGCGCCCGATGTCCTCGAGCCGACGCTCGAGCCGGACGTGCTGGTCCCTGAGCCCACCCCCACCCCGACGCTCGAGCGTCCCGACGCCCCGGCCGGGCGGCTGCGACGCCTTCGCGCCCGGCTCGCCCGCTCCAACAGCGCCCTCGGCAAGGGACTGCTCGCGCTCCTCTCGGGCGGCAAGCTCGACGAGGCCGCGTGGGAGGAGGTCGAGGACACCCTGCTGGCCGCCGACCTCGGCGTCGCCGCAACGACCGACCTCGTCGACGCGCTGCGCACCAAGGTCGCGGTCGAGGGCAGCACCGACGAGGCCACCGTCCGCGGCTGGCTGCGCGAAGAGCTCCTGGCCCTGGTCGACCCGTCGATGGACCGGTCGATCGTGTCCTCCCGCGTCGACGGTCGCCCCGCGTGCGTCCTCGTCGTCGGGGTCAACGGCACCGGCAAGACGACGACGGTCGGCAAGCTGGCCCGCGTGCTCGTCGCGCAGGACAAGGACGTCGTGCTCGGCGCCGCTGACACCTTCCGCGCCGCTGCCGCCGACCAGCTGCAGACCTGGGGTGAGCGGGTGGGCGTGCCGACCATCCGGTCCGACCGTGACGGGGCCGACCCTGCTGCGGTGGCCTTCGACGCCGTGAAGGCCGCCGCCGAGATGGAGGCCGACGTCGTGCTCATCGACACCGCCGGCCGCCTCCAGAACAAGGTCGGGCTCATGGACGAGCTCGGCAAGGTCAAGCGTGTCATCGAGAAGCAGAGCCCGGTCGACGAGGTGCTGCTCGTCCTCGATGCGACGACGGGCCAGAACGGCATGCGCCAGGCCGAGGTCTTCTCCCAGGTCGTCGGCATCACCGGGATCGTGCTCACCAAGCTCGACGGGACGGCCAAGGGCGGCATCGTCGTCGCCGTCCAGCGCGGCCTGGGTGTGCCGGTCAAGCTCGTCGGCCTCGGCGAGGGCCCCGACGACCTCGCGCCCTTCGACCCCGAAGCCTTCGTCGACGCCATCCTCGACTGACGACGAGGAGCCTGCACGGCGGATCCGAGGAACGCTGCCTGGAGCGGGAGCCAGACCGGTCAGAGCGAACAGGCGGGGGTGCCGCCGGGCAGGCGGTGCCGGTTGGCAGCCACCCACGCGTAGGCCCGTGCGGACAGCCGGCCGACCCCCGGAGCGACCAGCACCGCACCGAGGGGCCGCACCCACCAGCGGGAGGCGCGCAGCGCCCGCGCGATGGCGACGTGACCGGCATCCGGGATGCCGTTCTCGGCCACCCAGCGAACCGCCTCATCGCATTCGGCGGGCGTCAGGCCGAGGGCTGCGAGGTCGAGGTGCTGCCACGGCTCGATCGCGAAGTCGGCAGGGGAGCGGCGCAGCCGCCGCGCGATGAAGCCGGCCGAGGTCGTGCAGAACGCACAGTCGCCGTCGAACACGAGGACGGGCACCGTGGTCGGGCGGGACGCCGGCGCCGGGACGGGGAGAGCCATGGCCGTATCGTCCCACGGGCATCCGGTCTCACGATGCGAGACATCGGGTCATGCGAAACCCAGTGCTTACACCCGACGCCACGATGCAACACCGCGGAAACATGAGCGCGCGGGAGGGGAAACCCTGCGGGGCGATCGTTGAGGCCATGAGCACACCACTGATGCCCCTGGCGGAGGCAGCGGAGACGGTCGACTACGCAGCAACGGCGTTCCTGATCCTCTGTTCCTCCCTCGTCCTCCTCATGACGGTCCCCGGCCTGGCCCTCTTCTACGGCGGCATGACCC
Source organism: Ornithinibacter sp. (assembly GCA_035458265.1). GTDB lineage: Bacteria > Actinomycetota > Actinomycetes > Actinomycetales > Dermatophilaceae > Fodinibacter. The sequence goes on from DATIAB010000198.1 coordinate 10,021, forward strand.
GGACCAAGTCCGTCCTCAACATGATGATGATGTCGTTCGGCGCGATGGGCGTCGTCGGCATCATCTACGTCCTGTACGGCTACTCGATGTCCTTCGGCAGCGAGAACATCGCCGGCATCATCGCCAACCCGTTCGAGAAGTTCGGTCTCGCGGGCACCGACGCCATCATCAACCCCTTCGGCTACGAGGGCTACGGCAACATCCCCGAACTCGCGTTCGTCGGCTTCCAGCTGACGTTCGCCGCCATCACGGTCGCCCTCATCAGCGGCGCCGTCGCCGACCGCGTCAAGTTCTCGACGTGGCTGGTCTTCTCCGCGCTGTGGGTCACCTTCGCCTACTTCCCGATCGCCCACATGGTCTGGGGCGGCGGTCTGCTCAGCGGCGCCGAGGGCGGCCTGGCCGCCGCGGTGTACGGCGTGACCGACGGGGTCGCCAACGTCGTCCCGATCGACTTCGCCGGTGGCACGGTCGTTCACATCAACGCCGGTATCGCCGGCCTGGTCCTCGC
>DATIAB010000199.1:0-9570 GCA_035458265.1 Ornithinibacter sp.
TCGGCCTCGTCCTGTGCGAGATGGGCAAGGACCCGGCGAACTTCACCGACGCCGACTTCGACGCGGCGATCGCGATGATCCAGACCGCCAAGGACGCCGGGCAGCTCAAGGGGTTCACCGGCAACGACTACACCGACGGCCTCACCAAGGGCGACATCGCGGCGTGCATCGCGTGGACCGGCGATGTGGTCCAGCTGCAGTTCGAGAACGAGAAGGTCCAGTACGCCCTGCCGCAGGCCGGCTTCACGCTCTGGTCGGACAACTTCGTCATCCCGGCCCTGGCCCAGCACAAGAAGAACGCCGAGACCCTCATCAACTACTACTACGACCCGGCCGTCATGGCGCAGGTCGCGGCGTGGGTCAACTACATCTCGCCGGTCAAGGGCACCAAGGAGATTCTCGCGGCCGACGACCCGGAGACGGCCGAGAACCCGCTCATCTTCCCCACCGAGGACGTCCTGTCACGCTCGAAGGTCTTCCGCGGCCTCACGGCCGAGGAGGAGACCCGCTACGCCCGCGCCTTCTCCGACCTCACGGCGAGCTGATGGCCGAGCACGGGCCCGGGGACCTTCGCCTGGTCGGGCTGACCAAGCGGTTCGCGGAGTTCACGGCGGTGCACCCGCTGGACCTCACGATCACGCAGGGGTCGTTCTTCGCCCTTCTCGGCCCCTCGGGCTGTGGGAAGACGACGACGCTGCGGATGGTCGCCGGGCTCGATGACCCCACTGACGGTCGTATCCTCATCGGCGACCAGGACATCACCTCCACTCGCGCCTACCAGCGCAACGTCAACACGGTGTTCCAGTCGTACGCGCTCTTCCCGCACATGAGCGTGCTCGACAACGTCGCATTCGGGCTGCGTCGCCGTGGGGACAAGGACGCCAAGGGAAAGGCCCAGGAGGCCCTTGACCTCGTCGAGCTCGGTCATGCCGGCGGCAAGAAGCCCCACCAGCTGTCGGGCGGCATGCAACAGCGCGTCGCGCTGGCCCGGGCCCTCGTCAACCGCCCCGACGTCCTTCTCCTCGACGAGCCGCTCGGTGCGCTGGACCTCAAGCTGCGGCGACAGATGCAGATCGAGCTCAAGCGCATCCAGCAGGAGGTCGGGCTGACCTTCATCCACGTGACCCACGACCAGGAGGAGGCCATGACCATGGCCGACACCATCGCGGTCATGAACGCTGGCCACCTCGAGCAGCTCGGTGACCCGGCGACGCTGTACGAGCACCCGGCCTCGACCTTCGTCGCGAACTTCCTCGGCCAGTCCAACCTCCTGCGGGCCCGGGTCACCGGCTCCGCGGAGGATGGCCTGGCGCGAGCGGTCGTCGAGGGCCACGAGATCCTGCTCGACGCGGGCAGGGTGCCCCACGGCATCACCGACGTCTGGGTCGGGGTGCGCCCGGAGAAGCTCACGCTCGGCGACGGCGGTCGCAACCACCTGCGCGGTGCCGTCACCGACGTGTCGTTCACGGGGGTCGCGACGCAGTACCTCGTCCGGATGCCGTGGGGTGTCGACATCATGGCGGTCCAGCAGAACGACGGCAGCGCCAGGGCCTCGCTCGGCGAGAACGTCACGCTCTCCTGGGACCCGGGTCGCGAGTTCGTGCTCGATGCGGCGCAGGACGACCACGCCGGACTGGATCCGGAGCTGGTCGATGGCTGAGCTCGCGGTGATGGCGCCCGGGACGCGGCACAAGCCCGCCCGCCGCGCCAACTGGGTACCGTACGCGCTCCTGGCGCCGGGCCTGCTGTGGCTCCTCGTGTTCTTCGTTGCGCCGATGGCCACGCTGTTCTCGCAGTCGCTGCAGGAGGGGTCGGTCGAGGCCGGCTACACGTTCACCGGCAACGTCGGCATCTATGTCGACGCCATCCAGAAGTACTGGCCCCACCTGCTGCGCTCGGTCGGCTACGCCGCGACCGCGACCTTCGCCGCGCTCGTCCTCGCCTACCCGCTCGCCTACTACATGGCGCAGAAGGCAGGCCGTTGGAAGAACGTCATGCTCGTCCTCGTGGTGGCGCCGTTCTTCACGAGCTTCCTCATCCGCACGCTCGCGTGGCGCACGATCCTCTCGGACACCGGCCCCGTCACGGAGATGGCCCAGACGTTGCACATCACGGACCTGCTCCAGGTGCTCGGCCTCACGAACAACGACACCCTCCTGTCGTCCAAGTTCGCGGTGATCGCAGGTCTGACGTACAACTTCCTGCCGTTCATGATCCTGCCCCTGTACGCCGCCCTGGACCGCCTCGACCCCCGGCTCGTCGAGGCGGCGGGCGACCTCTACGCCTCGCCGTGGCAGGGCTTCCGGTACGTCACGTGGCCGCTGTCGTTGCCGGGTGTGGTGGCTGGCACGCTGCTGACCTTCATCCCCGCCGCAGGAGACTTCATCAACTCGCGGCTGCTCGGCAACACCCAGACGGTGATGATCGGGCAGGTGATCGAGAGCCAGTTCCTGCGCGTGCTCGACTACCCGCTGGCCGCCGCCCTGTCGTTCATCCTCCTGATGATGATCGTGGCGCTCGTCTCGTACTACGTCCGCCGTGCGGGCACCGAGGAGCTGGTCTGACATGACGTGGCTCCGCCGCAACCTGCTGCTGCTCGCCGCCATCGGCGTGCTGGCCTACATGCTCATCCCGAACCTCGTCGTCGCGGTGTTCTCGTTCAACAACCCTCGGGGCCGCTACAACTACACGTGGACCGAGTTCTCCACCGATGCCTGGATGAACCCGTGCGGCGCCCAGGGCATCTGCGAGTCGCTCGGTCTCTCCCTGAGGATCGGCCTCATCGCCTCCCTGACCGCCACGGTCCTCGGCACGATGATCGCCTTCGCGCTCGGGCGCTACCGGTTCCGGGCCCGCTCGGCGACCAACCTGCTGATCTTCATGCCGATGGCCACCCCCGAGGTCGTCATGGGGTCGAGCCTGCTCACCCTGTTCCTCATGATGGGTGTGCCCTCGGGCGGCCTCGCCGTGACGATCGCGCACATCATGTTCTGCATCTCGTTCGTCGTCGTGGCCGTGAAGGCTCGTGTGGCAACCCTTGACCCCCGTCTGGAGGAGGCCGCAGCCGACCTGGGGGCCAACTCCACCCAGACGTTCCTCCGGGTGACCCTGCCGCTCGCCGCGCCCGGCATCCTGGCCGGTGCGCTGCTCGCCTTCTCGCTGAGCTTCGACGACTACATCATCACCAACTTCAACTCGAGCCCGAGCTCGATCACCTTCCCCATGTACGTCTGGGGGGCCGCTCAGCGTGGTGCGCCGGTGCAGGTGAACGTCATCGGCACGCTCATGTTCCTCATCGCCCTCGCTGTCGTCGTGATCGGGCAGGTGCTGGCGAACCGCCGCGAAGGCGCCAGGGCCTGAGCTCTCGAACCCACCCACAGGAAAGGCCCACCGTGCACGTCCTCATGGTCGGCGCGGGCGGCGTCGGTGACGCCGCCGCCCGCATCGCCGCAGAACGGTCATTCTTCGACGAGTGGGTGGTCGCGGACTACGACCTCACTCGCGCCGACCGCACGGTGGCCTCGGTCGTCGAGCGGCACCCGGGGGAGTCACGGTTCCGCTCCGCCCAGGTCGATGCGAGCGATACGCACGCGGTGGCCGACCTCGCACGGCTCGTCGGGGCGACCCACGTCTTCAACGCCGTCGACCCGCGCTTCGTCCTGCCGATCTTCGAGGGTGCCCGCGCGGCCGGTGCCGACTACCTCGACATGGCGATGAGCCTGTCGAGCCGCCACCCCGAGGAGCCCTACGCCAAGGTCGGCGTCAAGCTGGGTGACGACCAGCTCGCCCGGGCCGGGCAGTGGGAGGCCGACGGCCGCCTGGCACTGGTCGGCATCGGGGTCGAGCCGGGGCTCTCGGACGTCTTCGCCCGCTACGCCTCCGACCACCTCTTCAGCCACATCGACGAGCTCGGCACCCGTGACGGCGCCAACCTCGTGATCCGTGACGAGGACGGCAACGAGGTCTTCGCCCCGGGCTTCTCGATGTGGACGATCATCGAGGAGTGCCTCAACCCCCCGGTCGTGTGGGAGAGGTCGCGGGCGGTCGGGCCGGACGGCGGCTACGACGTCGAGGCCGGCTTCTTCACCTTGCCGCCGTTCAGCGAGCCGGAGGTGTTCGACTTCCCCGAGGGCATCGGCCCCGTCGAGTGCGTGCACGTCGAGCACGAGGAGGTGCTCCTCATGCCGCGCTGGGTCGACGCCGAGAAGGTGACCTTCAAGTACGGCCTGGGGGAGGAGATGATCACCATCCTGCGCACGCTGCACACCCTGGGTCTGGACGCGACGGACCCCGTCACCGTCAAGGGGGTGCAGGTCAGCCCCCGTGACGTCGTCGCTGCCGTGCTCCCCGACCCCGTCACCATCGGGCCCCGCATGGAGGGCAGGACGTGCGCCGGCCTCTGGGTCACCGGCACCGGCAAGGACGGGATGCCGCGGCGCACCTACCTCTACCACGTCTCCGACAACGCCGACACGATGCGCGACTACGGCGCCCAGTGCGTGGTGTGGCAGACGGCGGTCAACCCCGTCGTCGCCCTCGAGCTGCTCGCGAACGGCACGTGGTCGGGCGCCGGGGTGCTCGGGCCGGAGGCCTTCGACGCCGTTCCCTTCCTCGACCTCCTCGCCGCACCGAAGCCCGAGGGCTACGGCTCCCCCTGGGGGCTCGAGGACCGCTGAGCCGTAGGCTCGCCAGAGCCCTGATCGTCGCCGCCCGTACCCCCGAAGGAAGCACCATGGCGTTCACCGAGAAGTCCCTCGTCCAGTCCGTTCCCACCCGTCTGCTCATCGGGGGTTCGTGGCGTGAGGCGAGGGGCGGTGCGCGCTTCGAGGTGAGCGACCCGGCATCCGGGGAGGTTCTCACGACCTGCGCGGACGCGACGCCGGACGACGGGCTCGCCGCCCTCGCAGCCGCCCACGAGGCTCAGCCGGCCTGGGCGGCCACCCCGCCGCGGGAGCGCAGCGAGATCCTGCGCCGCGCCTTCGAGGCCCTCGTCGCGCGTGCTGACGAGTTCGCGACGCTGATGAGCCTGGAGATGGGCAAGACGGTCGCGGAGGCCCGCGGGGAGGTGACCTACGGCGCCGAGTTCTTCCGCTGGTTCGCCGAGGAGGCCGTGCGCATCCACGGCCGCTACTCGGTGGCCCCCAACGGCGCCACCCGGCTGCTGACGATGAAACAGCCGGTCGGGCCCACGCTGATGATCACGCCGTGGAACTTCCCACTCGCGATGGGCACGCGCAAGATCGGCCCGGCGGTCGCCGCCGGGTGCACGATGGTGGTCAAGCCCGCCCACGAGACGCCACTGACGATGCTGCTGCTCGCCGAGGTCATGATGGAGGCCGGTCTGCCCGACGGCGTGCTCAACGTCGTGACCACGACCCACTCGGGTGCCGTGTGCGAGCCGCTCATCCGCGACGAGCGGCTGCGCAAGCTCACCTTCACCGGGTCCACCCCGGTCGGCAAGATGCTCGTCGAGCAGTCGGCCGAGCAGCTGCTGCGCCTGTCGATGGAGCTCGGCGGCAACGCCCCCTTCCTCGTCTTCGAGGACGCCGACGTCGACGCCGCGGTCGACGGCGCCATGCTGGCGAAGATGCGCAACATCGGTGAGGCGTGCACGGCCGCCAACCGGTTTTTCGTCCACGAGTCCCTCGCCGACGAGTTCGCGACCAAGCTGGCCGCGCGCATGGGGGCACTGGTCGTCGGCAAGGGCACGACGAAGGGTGTCGACGTCGGCCCGCTCATCACCGGCAAGGCCCGCGACAAGGTCGACGAGCTCGTCCAGGATGCCGTCGGCAAGGGGGCGCGCGTGCTCACCGGCGGCGCCGCGATCCCCGGGCGCGGCTTCTTCTACCAACCCACCGTGCTCGCCGACGTCCCGGCCGACAGCAGGTGCCTGGGCGAGGAGATCTTCGGCCCCGTCGCGCCCGTGTGCACCTTCACCGACGACGCGGATGCCGTGGCCAAGGCCAACGGCACCGAGTACGGCCTCGTCGGCTACGTCTACACCAACGACCAGAACCGGATGATCCGCGTGGCCGAAGCGATGGAGTTCGGGATGATCGGCGTCAACACGGGCATCGTGTCCAACCCGGCGGCCCCGTTCGGCGGGGTCAAGCAGTCCGGTTTCGGGCGCGAAGGTGGTTTCGAGGGCATCGACGAGTACCTCGAGACGAAGTATGTCGGTATCGCCCTGTGACCCGTCCACTGTCGAAACGGCACGGTCGGCGCGCGTCAGTGGTGTCATGTCCCTCATGAGCAACAGCCCGGATGCCGCTGACGAGGGCACGCCCACCGCCCGCCACCCCGAGCGGCGCCGCTCGGTCCAGTCCCTGCTCGACGAGGCCGACGCGGCCCTGCGCCGTGGAGCCCGTCCCGGGGCCACGGTGTGGCCGACCGGGTTCGACCTGCTCGACGCCACCCTGGACGGTGGGCTGCGTTCCGGCGAGCTCGTCCTGCTCGGCGGCAGCGAGGGCTCGGGCAAGACGACGATCGCCCTGCAGATGGTGCGCAACGCCGTGCGCACCGGCCGTCATGCGGTGGTCTTCTCCTTCGAGCACGAGGCGGGCACGCTCATCCAGCGGCTCATCTCGCTCGAGGCGTCCTGCCTGGCCGTGGAGGCGGGTCAGCATCCGGCGGCGGCTGCTGACGTCCACGCCGTCCGGGCCGTCTTCGAGGCCGCCGACCCCGACCGCCGCGGGCTCGCCGAGGCGCTCTCCGGCATCCCGTACGGAGCCGACGCACTGGGCGCGGTGCTCGGCTACGCCCCCCGGCTGCACATCCACGAGTCCACGAACGACACCACGCCCGGCGAGGTCGCGCGGGTCCTCGCCGCCGTGCGAGAGGAGGCCGGTGAGCCGCCGATGGTGCTCGTCGACTACCTCCAGAAGATGCCCCTCGACGAGCGCGGGGGCGACGAGGTCGCGCGCGTCACCGTCGTCACCGAGACGCTCAAGGACATGGCCCTCGAGCTCGAGTGCCCCGTCCTGTGCATCTCCGCCGCCGACCGCGAGAGCCTGGGAGCCGGGCACCGGATGCGCACCCGCGACCTGCGGGGCTCGTCGGCCCTGGCCTACGAGGCCGACCTCGTGCTCATCCTGTCGAGCAAGGAGAACATCGTCTCGCGCGAGCACCTCGTCTACGACCTCGGCAGCGTGCAGCGGTTCCGGCGCTGGGCCGTCATCACCGTCGAGAAGAACCGTCACGGCCTGGGGCACGTCGAGCTCGAGGTGGAGAAGGACTTCGAGCACGGGCGCTTTCACCCCCAGGCCCGGGTCGTGACCGAGCGGCTCATCGAGGAGCGCATCTTCACCACCTGACCCTCGCCCCCATGCGGACTCAGGAGCACTTCGCGGGCTCAGGGCCGTACACGACCCTGAGTCCGCGAAGTGCTCCTGAGTCCGCGAGGAGGGCTGGTTTCTCGTCCGGGTCGTCGAGCGCTGACAATGGCAGCGTGACCCCCCGCTCCGTCGCCATCCTCGGCTCCACCGGCTCCATCGGCACGCAGGCCCTCGAGGTCATCGCCGCACACCCGGGCGCGTTCACCGTCGCGGCCCTGTCGGCCGGCGGGAACATCGACCTCGTCGCCCGCCAGGCAGTCGCGTTCTCCGTGCCGCTCGTGGCGGTCGCGCGCGGCGAGGCCGAAGAGGTCCGGGCAGCGATCGCGGCGGCGGCGGATGCCGGCCACCCGGCATCCGTGCCTGACGTCGTCGTGGGGCCGGATGCCGCGACGGTCGCCGCCGGCTGCGGAGCCGACGTCGTGCTCAACGGCATCACCGGCTCGATCGGGCTGCGCCCGACGCTCGCGGCCCTGGCGGCGGGATCGGTGCTGGCACTGGCCAACAAGGAGTCACTGATCATCGGCGGGCCCCTCGTCAAGGCGGCTGCCGGGCCCGACCAGATCGTGCCGGTCGACTCCGAGCACAGCGCCATCGCGCAGAGTCTTCGCGGGGGTCGGGCCGAGGAGGTGCGGCGGCTCGTCGTCACGGCCAGCGGGGGCCCGTTTCGCGGGCGAACCCGCGCCGAGCTCGCCGACGTCACGCCGCAGCAGGCCCTGGCACACCCGAACTTCTCCATGGGGCGCGTCATCACGACGAACTCGGCGACCCTGGTCAACAAGGGCCTCGAGGTGATCGAGGCGCACCTGCTCTTCGACATCCCCTTCGACCGCATCGACGTCGTCGTGCACCCCCAGCAGCAGATCCACTCGATGGTCGAGTTCCACGACGGGTCGACCATCGCCCAGCTCGGGCCGCCGCGCATGCTCGTGCCGATTGCGCTCGGGCTGTCCTGGCCGGAGCGGCTGACCGACGTCGACGTGCCGTGCGACTGGACCCTGGCCCAGTCCTGGGAGTTCCACCCGCTCGACGACGACGCCTTCCCCGCGGTGCGCCTGGCCCGGCGCGTGGGGGAGGCCGGCGGTACGTATCCGGCCGTCTACAACGCGGCCAACGAGGTGTGCGTCGACGCCTTCCATGAGGGTGCAATCTCGTTCACCGACATCGTCGACACGGTGGAACGGGTCGTCGAGGCGCACACTGGGAGTGATCACGACGCCTCGAGCGTTGAGGGAGTGCTCGCCGCGGACCGGTGGGCCCGTCACCGCGCCGCCGACATCATCGGTGTCGCCCACGACGCCGACCTGAGCTGGGAGAACCGTTGACCACCGTCGCCTTCGTCCTCGGGGTGCTGTTCATGGCCACCGGGATCGCCGCCTCGATCGCCCTGCACGAGGTCGGGCACCTCGTGCCGGCCAAGCGCTTCGGGGTGCGCGTCACGCAGTACATGGTGGGATTCGGCCCGACGATGTGGTCGCGCCGCCGGGGCGAGACCGAGTACGGCGTCAAGGCGATCCCACTCGGCGGCTACATCCGGATGATCGGCATGTTCCCCCCACGAAAGGGTGACGCTCCCGGCACCGTGCGGGTCTCGAGCACGGGCCGGTTCAGCCAGCTGGTCGACGAGGCGCGGGCCGCGAGCCTGGAGGAGGTCCGTCCGGGCGACGAGAACCGGGTGTTCTACAAGCTGTCGGTGCCCAGGAAGGTCGTCGTGATGATGGGCGGCCCGACGATGAACCTCCTCATCGGCGTCGTGCTGCTCACCCTGCTCGTCACCGTGCACGGGGTCGCCACCGCCCAGCCCGGTGCCGTCGTCGCCTCCGTCTCGCAGTGCGTCGTGCCCGTGACCGAGGTGGGGGACGCGACCACGTGCACCGACCAGCCGTCCACGCCGGCGGTCGCGTCCGGCATCCTGCCCGGCGACCAGATCCTGTCCATCGACGGCCAGGTCATCGACGACACCCGCGACATCAGCACGCTCATCCGGCCGCGCGTCGACCAGAGCGTCACCATCGTGCTCGAGCGTGACGGCGAGCAGCTGTCGGTCACCGCGACGCCGATCCGCAACGTCGTGCCGGTGCTCGATGCCGACGGCGTCCCGGTGACCAGCCCGGACGGGACCGAGCAGACCATCGAGGCGGGCTTCCTCGGCGTGCGCACGGCGGCGCCCGTCGACTACGTCCAGCAGCCGGTGACCGCGGTGCCCGGCATCATCTGGAGCTTCGTCACCCGCACCGCG